>NZ_JAYGIG010000164.1:0-15043 GCF_034932105.1 Leptothoe sp. PORK10 BA2
TCACTTTCTGGACGATGGGGGTAGAACGGAAAACCTCGATTTGGGTATCGAGGGGGTTATCCAAGTTGGTTAACGCTTTTAGCTCTCGGTCAGCACCTTCCAGACCAACCAAGGACGATGTTTGGTTCGATGCTTCGAATAAAAGTTTTGATTCGGCTTCATACTTAGGTTCCTGAGTCAGACCAAGAGCGACAGCACCGGTTGCCGTTAGGCCAAAAACCGTCAACACAATTAGCCAGCGACGCTGAATAACTAGCCAATACTTATGTAAATCTATTTCAATCTCTTGAACAGAGTTATCTTTAGATGCCATTGAGCCTCACTGGGAAAAGGAACGAACTACGACGGGGAGGGTAACGGATGCAATATCAGAGATTAAAATCTAAATATCAATCTATATAAAGTTTTCAACAAGCTACTTCATTGAAGTGTGAGGGAACGGACTAGGACTCGACAAAACAATCATGACCAGTAGAACTATTATCAGTAGAACCACCTAGCACAGGTGACTATAGAGACACCTAGGAATGATGTATCAGCCCCTTCTAGCAGAGATTTATCCATTCTTTCAAGCAGGGTAATGAATTACAGTGATCATTGGGCCTAGGCATGAGAACTTCATAGCATGGTTCAATTTTCTAAAACCCTGATAAAGAATGGGAACAAATCATAGTGAAATGAAACTAGTGAATGCACCTAGTCAATTCACCTCAACCCTGATTGACTCCAATAGCGCATGAGTCTGTCCTACGGCAAGGGCCACATTGCTTGGCCGGTTAATGCTCGATTATGACACCACGGATGAACTGGGGTTGGTGGATGGATTGCTGGTGGATCTAACCCAAAAAGTTGTGGTGGCTTTGGTGGGTAAAGGGCCAGTGTGACAGCGCCAGCGTCCCATCTATAGCTGGGATCGGATTTTCAATATCGGGGCGAATAGCATTGTGCTCAGTGCCCAAGGGGCTGAGTTACCTAGGGCTTGCTGAAAAAGTCTCATCTGCTTTTTTCAGGGCTGAACCGACGCAAATAGGTTATCTTTTCAGGCTGTATCGATAGATCGGTGCAAAGGTGAATCGGCTGAAACCATTGAAAAATCGTTAAATGGCCTTGCACTTAACTTCGACTTCGTTAGCTAAAACGACTATATACCAGTGTTTCTGGATTGTTCAGCAAACCCTACCTAAGGCGGCAGCTTAGCCCATGGTGGGACTAGAAGTGTAAACCGCTACCGGTAACTGTGTGGGTCAGATTGTGGATTATCGTTTTGGGCCTGCGGTGCAGTTGTGTATACCTGTTTACTCAGCCAGGTCGCCCAGGGCTGTATAGGCTAATCCCCGAGGCGATTATTATCAGTGCTGGCCGTAAGCGCATGATGGGATCGACCCAGTCCGACGATGAATAAATGATGACCAAACCAGAACGTTGCTACCTTAGCGGTAGATCAATATGGCTATATTGGGGAATAGGATAGAACGGCGGAACATCCGATCCGCTGCTGCCCTATTCCCCGCTATGCCACAGATTCAGCCCTATCGAGTTGAGCGTACTATGACGTGGGCATCAAAAGTACTCAACGGATAGAGAACTCTACCACCAGATCGTCGAAGTCCATGTCTCCAAGAGCTGGCTGGTCCTCAATCCCAAAGGTATTGTCACCCAACTGTCTAATATGGTCGGCACCGCCATTGGCTTGACCATAGCTAAATACTACGTCGTTGGTTGTAGCATCAGCACCATCGATAATCACAAAGATACCTAGCTGTAGGCCAGCTGTCATCGATGCTTCAAATGTGCTGACCTGGCCATTTTGGCCCGTTAGCTCAATATCTAATCGATTTGCGATCGCAGCCTCTTTATACCCCGCGTCTCCTGGAAGTAGAATGGCGTTAGTCAGAGGATCCCGAACACCACCATCAGCAGTTTCTGTCACATAGAATCCTACCGTGTTGTCATCAGCAGCTTCGCGGAAAACATTAAAGGTTACGTCAAGTGAGCCCATCAGGCCTGTCAGGTCTATGGACTGTGCGTCGTTGACTAACAGGTTAGTCGTTGAAGATTCATTCACAACAGAAGTTGTTAGCTGAACCCCATTATCAAAGGTTAGCGAAACTTCGCTGTTGGTGATAGTCGTCAGGCTCGCAAACTGGGTTACCCCGTTTTCAATGAACGCAAACTGTAGAAATTCACCCTCTGAAATCAAACTACTGTCGATGGTAAAAACAGGACTATAGGAAGATGGAAGCTCATCGGTTTGTAGAATCGAAAATCGAGTGAGTTCAGTATCGTTCTCACCAAAGGCATCGGTCCTAAAGATAACAATTTCACTGACATCGGTAATCTCTCCCTGAGTCAGCTGAAATTGAACCGTATTTGAAGAACCTAACCGAGTTAAGCCTACAACATCGATCCCAGAAAATGGAGTAAGTAAGCTGTCATCAGTCCCTCCATTCCCATTACCGTCACCGCCGCCATCGTCGTCATCGTCGTCATCGCCATCATCGTCGTCATCATCTGAATTGCTCAGAGTGTAAGTTTGAACCGTAACCGGAGCCACCGTAGAAAGGCTGTTAGGAGCTGTTCCCAAATCCGTAATGGTTGGACTTGCTGCGAGCTCTAGACCAATAACGCCGTTAAAGTCCTCTAAATCTTCACCCGAAACGGAAATATTATAGAGACTTGCATTAACAGCCGTTACATTCAGGTTGACATTAATGTCATCGTCGGTCAGAGCAAAGTCTCCTGCATCAACTCCTTGAACATCTTCACTAAAGGCCACCTGAAATACTAAAGTATCTGCATCGGTAGTTTCAGTACTCGGTGTTTGTCGCGTAATACTAACTAAATTAGGCGCAATCGTATCTGGAACAACATTGTCAGGCAATCTTTCAACAGTGATTTTTGATTTACCGCCACCGTCTGTCTCATCTCGATACAAAACATAGGGAATGCCACTGCTGCTAATGGCTACATCCGTATAAGGCGCAGCACTAGTGGAAAAAGCAAAATCGCCAGCATCTACCCAGGCGCCATTGACAAATTTCTTAACAGTTGCCCGATCGGCAGCGGCTGCCTCTGGATACACCAGATAAGGAATGCCTGCACTGTCAAATTCTAGATCAGGAGAAAATGCGGACGCTGTAGAGACAGGACTGCCCACCAAGGTCCAATTGCCATTGACAAAGGTTTGAACGTATGCCTTCTTGCCATCGTTAGGATCGCTATAAGCAACATAGGGAACCCCATTCTGGATTGCCAAATTTGGAAATCTCACGGTTCCAGTTTCAAAACTCGTGTTGCCGACAGTTGTCCAGCCAGTAGTGGTGTTAAAAGACTGCACAACAACATTACCGACACCACCACTCGTATAGTTATAGACAACATAGGGCGTTCCGTCATTGCCGATTTTCAAATCTGACTGTGAAATACCCGACTCTTGGAGGATTGGCCCAAGAGAAAATCCCTCAGGGCCAACAGGTACCCACGTGTTGTTGTCGAGCACTCGAAGGGTTGCTCGCCCGCCATGAGCAGCATCCCGATAGAGAACATAAAGCTTTCCATCGCTGCCCGTCTCTAGATCAATCGAAGATGCCCCATTAGAAGATACTGCATTACCCACAGGAACCCAATTGGTTCCATCAAAGCGAATTACTTTAGTAGTATCGCCATCGTTTGCATCAAGATAGGCAACATAGGGAGTTCCATTAACAAACTCCACATCCGTACTCAGGGCGAATCCACCTGCGGCAACATTAGGAACGCCTACACTAGTCCAAACATTATTTTCAAACTTGCTGATTGTGAGCTGAGTGTCGTTTCTGTTTTTGTAAACAACATAGGGAGTCTCCCCACTGACCTCTAAATCAGCTGTTTCAATAACTTGAGCCGAAAATTGTGGAGTTCCTACAACTTCCCAAGCAAGTGTGAAGCGATAGGCTTGTAACGTATGGGGGGTAAAAACTTCAGTCGCTACAGATGGCCAATACCCATTACCAACCAATCTGCTACTAGCAGTAACTTTTGCATTGCTGACAGCCTGCAGTTTCTCAACAAACTCAGCTCCTGCATCACCAACAGCCACATTACAAGCCAGTAAGTTAAACTGACCGACCACACTTGGGTCAAACCAACTTCGTAGTTGACTAGCGTAGTTGTCCAGGGTACTCAACTCCAGATATTCTGTTCCGAGCTTGAGCCCACCTGGAAATCCGTGGGCGACAAGTGTCAACGATGCTGTTGGCCGCTGTGCCAGAATCTCGGTGATCTGGTCAATGCCGTTCTGCTCAGGCGAGAGCACATGGGTAGTCACCCCTGGCAATAGTCCAGATAGTAATACTGATAAGTCCTCTACTTGCCCATCAAAAATAACAACCTGTTGTGCAGTTGTGGTCATCTTAGTTTGCGTATGCTTTTGAAAATGTTGAATGGAGCTATCAGTCTTTGAGACAGCGATAGAATTTAGAGTGGCAGCTTGTTTCATTTCAATATCAAGTATTTTTTGTTGAACCACACCCTAAAAACATCTGTAAGACAGATGTTTGGTAGTAAAATTCTTAATGGGCACCTCGATTAATTCAATTTTGTCAAAAAAGACTCATTTTATTGAGAATAGCAAACGACGTTCTAAAGGCTTCTGACGTTGTTTTTGAGGTCAAGGCAATTAATAGAGGTGCCCTAATGTTTTCCGTAAGCACCTGCCAGACATATAGTCAGCAGGCCTAGGGGAATTTACTAATAACCTATTCAATAGCTGTCATCTCAAACCCTATTAATGGCAGAGGCATACAAAGTCTTAATAGACTAATGAAAGAAGTGTTATGGGGCTATAAGAAAAGAGCTTAAACTTGGCGTAGATGAAGTTTATAAGTAGGTTAGCCCAATTCTTTGCAGCATGGGTCAGTGATAGCGTAACCATGCTATACAGCTCTTGAATTTAATTGAGCGTACCTACTTAGATCAGTAATTTTCCTGACTAATGCTCTAAATTTCAGCCGGATGTTGCCTATGAAGAATATAGCTAACTCTATGGGAGCTGAGGTAAATCTGAACTTTAAATTCCCTTATTTTTTACTAGGCAGTGACAAGTTTCTGGTTTGCTTCTGCTCCGTCCTCAAGCTGGTAAGCTGGGTGAGTCAAGCTTTTTTAGATATTTCAGGGCACCTCGATCAATTCAACCTTGTTAGAAAAAGACTCATTCTATTAAGAATAACGAAAGAAGTTCTAATGGTTTCAGACGTTGTTTCAGTTTTGTTAGTCAGCAATTTAGTCAAAAGTAGAAGGGTCTACTTTTGACTAAAACGAACCTATGTTGACTCCGCAATGTCATACAGGCTGCCTAGGATTTTTCCCATATTCTTGCAATCTTTGAAAACTGCTTGAATAGAATCCTTCAGGTGACAGATGTTCTAACCATATTTTTCGACAAGCTAACTGTAAATCCTCAAATTCAGAAGGAGACAAGCGCCCATGAAATTCAGCCACTATTTCAGCAATATTGCCCGCATCTTTTTCGTCAACCCAGACACAGTATTTTTTCCAATCGATCAAATCGTCTAAAGGTAGCTTACAGTCAGTATCTAAGAATATGGGAATACGACCACATGAAAGAACTTCATAAAAACGATTGGAGTAGTTGCCTGAGCCGCGACAACAAAATATGTAATCGCTATTGACTATATTGTCAACATAATCCATGCGAGTCTTCATTTTCTCTTCAGGACTTGCGACTTCAAAGAAAACTGCTCGGTCAAAAATTTCTATGTTTTGTTTGACTAAAGTGCTTGTTTGTAGAGCATTTAACGCTTTAGTTCTCAAGACTTCACCCTTATAGGGTGAAACACCTAGTTTCAAGTGTTTTACTAAATTGTAGCCATAATAATAGAAGGTTTTGATATACCTATCAAGGCTTGGCGGTCTAGCAAACCCACGAAAGCCAATAGTTGGTTTCTGATTTTTTTTACGTATGGGAACTTGATTATCTAGGTATTTCTGAACAAAGTCTTCACAAAAAAATGGAAATATTGGGGTATCAGAAAAACGAGAATCTGATCGATAGACAGATTGTCGAAAAATAAAAGCATTACCTATTGGCAAAGACTCATCAGAACATTCACTGCCAAAAAAAACAACTAACGGTTTACCGGCTTGGCGAACAAGTTCCGCAAATTCTACAGCAAGCTTTACTCCCTCTTCATCGGTTTTTCCGCGCCACGAATCTCCGCGTATGCTACGCCAGTCAAAGGGAAGAACGGCTACTTCAGCTTCAGCTAAAGAAGTTAGCTCAAAAAGATTTTGCCCACACTGGACGTATTTAGAATAAGGACTAGCCCATTGATAAATGAGATCAGAATGTAAGTCTGGCCAGAGTGGATAAAGTATAGAGCTTGGATCTACACCTTCTGGGAGATAGTCTCGGCTAGAAAAAATTTTCAGTTTCATAAAAAACTTTGTGAGCGTTGTTTTGACAGCAGAGTGAGATACAGAGGCTATGAGACATAGAGCTAAGTGAAAGCCTCTTAGATTTATAGGTAACAGCTAGAGCGTATTACCCTACCCTAAACCACGTCCAAGTTGAAACCTAGAGGTTTTTCCCACCGAAAAAACTACAGTTCTGGACGTGGAAAAGGTTTAGTAGTTCCTCAAGCCCTAGTCGCTAAACCTGTCACATCATCAAGAACTTTCTCTAACGAGCTTGCTACTCCCTGAAATGAAAAAGTTTGTCGAGCGTAGCTTTGAGCGTTTTGTCCCAAACGATTTCTGAGTTCCTCATCGTTCCAAAGCAGTTCAATAGCTTCTTTCATACTTTCCATAGACCCGGGTGGAACTAACCAGCCTGTTTCACCATGTTTTACATAATCGCTCATACCATAGGCATCGGTGACAATAACTGCACGGCCCATAAGCATGGCTTCTATCACTGTTACATGACCAGCCGCCGTTACATCGTCTTTAGCCTGAAGGGGAACGATGTTGATACGTGCCTGCTGTGATATTTTCCGGCAGTCGTCCCTCGAAATACCAAAAGGGGTGCTTACCTGTGCTGGAATAGTGAAGTTTTCTAAAACAGATTTACTAGACGCCACTACAGTTGGTAAATTTAACTGCTCAACGACATCGAACAAACATGAGAAATCACGATGAGCAGAGCCTAGAGCGGCAATAAAAGGAGATTCACGCTCCTCTTCGAATGTCACTTCAATGTCAGGAGAGGGAAAGGGCACAAACTTAAATCGACTTCTAGGCAAATTTAGCCATTCACTATAGATATCAATCTCTTGCTTACTGTGAACTACGAAGCAATCAATATGATTTAGACTAATTTTCGATAGCAATCGACGCAAAGTTCCAACTCTGTAGTTACCAATGTTGAATGTCCAGGCAACGACTGGTTTATTAGTATGCTTAAAAATTTTTTGTAGGCCAATAGCTGCTGGTAGCTGAGGAAACAAGGTGATTATTCCGTCCGCATCACTATTCAGAGCTAGAGCAGCGTGTTCCCAGTGTCCCAACCATTCTGACCGAGTCGTATATCTGACTGATTTTTCATGCCAATTGGGAACTGGGGTTGGGCGAGCAATTAAGTTGAAACTATGGCTTTTGGTTGAAGTGTAGTTGCTAAGCCAATTATTATTAGCTACATCATCTTGGTTGAAATAAGGGGCGACAACAGACCATTTCATAAATTGATATTCCTCAAAAACAAGCGTCTAGAAAAAATAGTGAATTTTGAAATTTCGGAGCTACATAGCTAACGAAAAATATCTAATACGATTTCAGGCAACTAATATTAATTTCTCTCTAATGATCGAGACAGATATTACGCAAAGAAAAGTTAGAAATAAACCTTTCTATCTATCAATTCTTACAGCCAAAGTTTTCAGACTTTTGTGGGTCCTACTTTAAGATTACTGCTATTTTGAAACCTCTTTGCTAGAAAACGCATTGCTACTTGTTCCAATTGGGTATAAAGCTTCGTTGGGAATAGGCAGAGGAAATATGTTGCACCCATGGTAACGAATGTTTTGACTGGCTCTTCAGTCAAAATCCTCATGTCAGTAAAAATAGACTTGTGAAGCATCTCTAAAGCTAGTTTAGAATCCCTCACACTTACAGCTCGACGAGCAATATAGCGCTGGTAATAGGCCTTGGCAAGGCTCGCAGAATCAGCAAAAATATCTGGATAAGCAGCAGCGTATGTATCAATGATTTTTTCTAGATATTCATATTGAAGTAATAAACTGGCCGATAACCCGCCTGGATGAATCCGATAGAGCGTCAAAAGCTCCGGGATACCTTCGCATTCCCAATCTGTCTCTAAAGCTATTCTGAGCCAACATTCAACATCTTCAGCCCTCTTAAAGCTTTCATTGAAATAGAATTTCTCTTCTACACCATACAGATTATCGAGAAATTCAATATCTTTAAACACCTGTCGTTTAAAGACTGGCGTTGACCCGTTACCAATAGGATTACGGCGTAGTATGTATGGAGCTGTAATATTTTTGATTTTGGTTGGGATCTGTTTTAAGCCTGTAGGCTGATCATGCTGATCAATCAATTTGGAATAGCTAAAACTCACTCCCAACTTAGAATTCTTTTCTAAATGGGCAACATGCTTTTCTATCTTATCTTTTACCCATATGTCATCCGCATCAATGAGGGCAATATAGGTTCCGGTCGCATTTCTAATACCAGTATTCCGAGCACCAGCTAGTCCACGATTCGCTTGTTGAATAATTTTTATTCTTGGATCGTCAAACTTGCGACAAATGTCAATGCTTCGATCCGGCGAGCCATCATCGACAATAATAATTTCAAGGTCGCTATATGTTTGGTCTAAAACCGACTGTATTGTTTTAGCCACAAAATTCTCAGCTTTGAAAACTGGAATGATGACAGATACAAGCTCACTTTTCATTCAAAATCTCCTACTATGAAGAAATCTTTTTAGACAGACTAAACGGCATTCCATCGATAGAGTCTTGACTAAAAGATAATTAATTTGAAAAAATCTCTTGATAGCCCAAATGCCTACTACAGGGATTCGTATATTAGAGGTGTTGCAACATAGACAAACAATATAGCTCAAACCCTTTGATATCGATGGATTCAGTTTTTTGTAACGTAAAATTCACTAGAATTCATAACTGGCAGGGATTTAAGGCCTATTAGGTTCTTACATCGCAACAGGTCTATTATATGTTTCTGTATAATACAATCTAAGAGAAGACCCTCAGAGAAAAAACTGAAAATAGGTTAGATCATCATGACTTGCAGAATTTCAGACTAATAAAAAACTTTATAAATGTTTTTCATGCTAAGAGAGCTAGGATGGATAAAATGGTGAGGCTCTTTCTGAAGCGTTGGAAACTTCAATGGATTTAGCTCTCTCTTTTAAAGATGTGTCCGATATCTGTATAGAAGATAAAGATACCCAAACGTATAATATCCAAACATCGTGATTAAAGAAGTTACTCTCTGTCATATTGCCCAGTACGAGAAAGACTAAAATGAGAACAGGGTAAATAGCATAAGACTGTTTGCTCATCCGGACTAGCTGAAAAGACTTAACCGTTGTGACAAGAAAACTGGCAAAGAAGAAGATTCCACCAATCCAACCTACAGCTAGTAAGATTTCAAGAAACCCATTATGAGCATTGGGTGCAGGCCAGCCTACAATTTGGCGCAAAAGGTCAGCTGGACCGCCAGCGGTCCCCCAGAAGCCCTCATATCCATACCCTAAAAAGGGTCTAAGGGAAATCATGTGCCAGATACCTGGCCAGATTTCATCTCGTCCTGATAGGCCAGTGGTTTTACCAAATATTCCTAGTATCGCGTCAGCTTCAGATTGAATATAAATAGATACTGCCCCTAAAATTAGCACGATGGAGCTAACGCCAATGACCATGTACCGATAACTGAGCCTTAGCGTATTACAGATAAGAAATGTCAGCGCCATTGCTGCTGTAGTGAGCAATCCGGTAGTAGATTTACTGGCTACAACCATGAATGCAGATAGTAGCATTACACCGGTGATCCATAAACTAGCCCTTCGCTTAAAGAGATGAGAATATTGGGTGGTGAGCAAAAATACTGTGGTTAGGGCCATCTGTGAACCTAACTTATTTTTGTGTGAGTGTACACCTCGCCAGGCCCCTGCATGAACATCATGCATTATTCCATATTTCGGTAATAGCAGTCCGAAAATGAAACAGACAATCACATTTATTCCTAGGGCTATTACTAGAAATCGAAGCTGCTGTTTAAAGCTAAAACTGAATGATAAATAAATTGAAAGTGCGGTAGAACCTAGTAAAAGTATGCTGCGACGTGAAGTCATAGAGGGTCTGAACGACCACTGAGATGAAGCTAATATAAAAAGCATAAAAATAACTAAAAGTATTGCTTGAGGGCTCGAACACAATCGAGTCAATATAAGTCTCCAGCGAAACAGTAATAACGAGAAAGATGTTGCATAAATTGCCATGCTTATGGCAGGCAACAAGAAATTAGTATTGTCGGTATAAACGTCTACGAGCTGTCCGGCACCACCACTTGTAATCAAATAGATGGGATTTCCAAAGAAGAACCACAGGGCAAAACAAACAAAAATATATTCTAACCTGCATTATTCATGACCCTACGCTAAAAACGCTTGAATCTTTTGCCCTGCAGGTAATTTGGCGATTCTATATTTTCGACAGTGTGTTTTTATACATGAAAGCTGAAGCAGACTACCTATAAGGGTTAGGGCTTTAGTCAAAACCCTGGTGAATTATCCAGGCTAAATATCTTGGAAGTTTTAGCATAGTACGCCCGATAATCTATCATCAAATAACTGTCGAAAAATGATAAATTCTGTTTTCATAACTCAATCAGACTAACGCCGTCCTAATAAGATCTCAGATACTTAACTTAACTGTGTTAAATGTCGCGAATTTAGTATATATGAGGAGGGCTAAAACGATTAGTTTAGGAGTCTTGTAGAGGTTTTTCCAATTACTGGCTAGTGCTCGATTAACAAAATAAACTCCTAGGAATGCCGACATATTCAGCCGTAACGTTTGTCTCGCTAAGTACTGTAGTTGAGCAGCTTTTGCAGCACGATAATGCTCATCAACTAAATGGGGGGCTTTTTGACGTGCCTTATTCATCAAAATTATCCAACCTTCCTCCATTTTCATCAGAGTTGACGATAGACCGGAAGAATGTAAGCGATATTGGACCAGCACCTGATCGATACCTTTAATCTTCCATTTGTCTTGAATTGCAAGTCTAAAAAGAAGATCTATATCTTCGTTATATTGCATTGATTCATCAAATCCATTTAAAGCTTGAAATACTGATTTTCGAATAACCAGATTTGAGGTTGTAACGGTTGGATTACTGTAGAACAGATCTTGGGGTTGAAGAGTGTCTGTAATATTATCAGTCAGTTTATTGGTAGTCTTCCCATTGGTTTCTATCAGTTCAACCCTTGCAAAACTTACGCCAACCTGAGGATGAGAACTCATATAGTTGACATGGGCTGATATTTTGTCTGGTAGCCATAAATCATCTGAATCTAAAAAGGCAATGAGTTCACCTTCAGCAAGCTGAGCCCCTAAATTTCGTGCTACAGAGACGCCGCCATTTTCCTTGGAAATAAGACGAACCCGGCTATCTTTTTTAGAATATTTGCTTACTAATTCCGCAGTGTTATCCGTTGATCCATCATCAATAACTAGTAGCTCCCAATTTTGATAGGACTGATTTAATACAGACTGAATCACCTCCGATAGAAACTTAGCTGCGTTATACGCTGGAATAACAATAGAAACAAGCAAATTAGATGTCATGATAGTGGTTCTGAAAAAGAACTGTTAATATCTAGAATTAGGCTTAGTTGGCATTAGTTATAGGAAGGTTCCTATCCCTAGAAAATACTGATTTTGATACTAGAATATTAAACATAGGCAGGAGTAATAGATGGACTCCTAAAACAGTTGCTGCCACGACAAAAATATTAAATTGAGCTGCCACAACAATAGATAGAGTAAAGACAATCGTAAAGAAAATATTCCACTTTAGCCCATCTCCGCCACGACCAACGACCAACAAAAGCTGTTCTGAAACTAAGGCGAACGGTCTAGGCAAGGCTGACAGACAGATCATAATCAAAATTGGTATGGCTGGAATCCACTTTGGACTAAACACAATGGGGACATAAATTGGGGCTAAGCTGCTTTGGAGTATTACTAATGGAAATATGATAGCGGCACAAATTTTTAGACTTCTTGTATAGCCTTGCCTCAAGGCGGTCATGTTATCTTTTGCTTCACATAAATAAGGAAAAACTGAGTTTGAAACCATATTAATTGCGGTCAGGCTAACTCCTAGGCCAGCATTAAAAGCGAAAAAATAAAGACCAAGTTGTTCGACACTAAAGAATTTTCCAATTAATAAATAATCAACATTAGATCTTAAGTAATTGAGTATCTCAATACCTAGGGTATATTTCGAAAGACTAAATATATCGCGCCACTTTTTAAGAGTAAATTTCCCACTTGGACGCCAAGAATGATTTCTTCTATACACAGTTAGCCAGCAAAATTGAGAAATCATTAGAGCAAAAACGATACTCCAAATTCCCATTCCTGCAAGTGCTAGGATTACTACTAAAGATTGGCTAACTACAGAGTTTAAGGCTGTCGCTATAGCTCCAATTTTAAGTCTATTTTCTCGTCGAATTAGAGCATCTTGAATAGCGTAAAACGGATTCACCAGATAATTAGCTGCTGTTATGATAATAGGTAATACTAATTTCTCATTTCCATAGAATAGTGCAATAGGAAATGCTAACGAGCACTGGAATAGAAATATGCCTACACATAAAATCCAGTTAGTCCAATATGCTGTTTCTACTAATTCATCAAAGTCTTTCTCATCAGCTTGAATTATCTTGGGTGCAACTCCACCCTTTTGTATAAAAACAATTGAAAATTCGGTAACTGCGAAGATGATAGCCATCAGGCCATATTCTTCAGCAGAGAAAACGCGGCCTAGAACAACCACGAGTCCAATGCGGATTACCCGTCTAAATACTTCGCTTGCTGCTAGCCAACCCATGTTTTTGACAAGCTTGTCAGAAAGCAATCGCCTGAATTTCTGGTGCATTATGGTGCGATTTGTTTAGTAAGACTACCTATAGTAGATGTGAACTTTCTCTTTCTATTCCTATTTTTAATTGGCAAGCTGATCACTATTACTTGCAAATTATTATTGATTAGAGCATCCTTTGGTTAGAGGCTAAGGATGATTTTCAATACTCTTTTAGTTACCTAGTCAAATAAGTTCAACAAGAAATTTAAAGGATTGATCAATCGAGCAGCTAAGTCTAAGACTGATCCGCTTGTTGTTTTGGGTACAACAACAACATCTCCATCTTGAATCTGGTAGGTGTCTACTAGATTTCGAAGGTCGACAACCTCCTGCATTACTTCACCCGTAGTGTCGTCCATGCGAATAAAGACAACTTCTTTGAGCCTGGCAT
Source organism: Leptothoe sp. PORK10 BA2 (assembly GCF_034932105.1). Taxonomy (NCBI): domain Bacteria; kingdom Bacillati; phylum Cyanobacteriota; class Cyanophyceae; order Nodosilineales; family Cymatolegaceae; genus Leptothoe; species Leptothoe sp. PORK10 BA2. The sequence goes on from NZ_JAYGIG010000164.1 coordinate 13,529, forward strand.
CATCGGTGGGACCACCTGCGATCGCAACAGCACTAGACAAAGAACTATTTGGAGGTACCGCAACTTCGCCAGGTCGAGTTACCTCACCCACAACTCGAACCCGAACCGTATCCGGAGCTAGGCTCGATGTCGCCAGTAAACGGTTATCAACCAGTTCTTCTCCTTCTGGCAAACGAGGAACAAATACCAGGTCCCCATCCCTCAGCAACATTTCTTCAGGCACTGTGGCAGACCAGAGAGCATCCCAAAGATTGACGTTTGTTCTCACAGTATTGCCATTTGGCAACTCGCGAATAACCACTACCTGGCGAATGTCCGCTGTCCGTCGAATGCCCCCAGCTTGCACTAATGCTTCACTAATATAGGGGGGAGAATAAGCGGCTGCCCCGGTAACATCAGTTGCGTCTTGCAGCTGAAGGGGCCCTGGGCGATAAACCTCACCCGCCACATTAATCACAACGGGCCGTAGCGCATTTAAACTAACGGAAACAGCAGGATCCACAAGAATTGTGTTTAAGACACGGGTCAGGTCTTGGGTCAGCTGATCGGTGGTTTTTCCAGCCGCCATCACTTTGCCAACAATAGGCAAAATAATCGTTCCATCAGGCAAGACCGACATCGGCCCCGTATATTCAGGAAAGCTGTAGACACTCACTTCAATCCGATCCCCCGGCCCTAATAAATAGGATGATGAGGCATAGTCACGGGAAACCGTATTGGCCAGAACCGCACTGTTATTAATTGCACTGTTATTAGGACTGTTATTAACAGTAGGCAGCGTTGGCTCCACTGGCGGTAGGGGCGGTAAAGATTGAGCAACTGCTGCCAGCGGAGTACAACAGATCAGCCCCAAGAGAAAGGGCACAGCGGAGCGTATCGGATTTGAGCTAAATTGAGCCATTTTTTGTTTAAGAGAATTTATATTACCTAGGTTGATACCATTAATTCAAAGAGCTATACATCGTTACCCCATAACCCTAAAGGTGACTGTTCACACTAACCTGACCATTAACGTCATGGGTATTATTGGAGCTATCCATGACTTGTGATGACCTATTATTCAGCAGATAATAGTCCTGTTTTTTAGAAAAGTAGTGATCAGGCCTACCCTTCACATCAATGCCGTTAGCCACTAGACCGAGCACTTTCTGTTGAGACTGGGACAACATTGTCTTTGTGGCAAAGATGCTATCAGCATCCGCCTTTCCAGGACGCATGACCAGCAAAATTCCATCGGTGGCACGTCCTATAGTAAGGGCGTCCGCTAGACCTAAAATCGGTGGCGTATCAATAATGATGTAGTCATAGGCTTTCTCACAGGCATTCAGGAGAGGTGCAATATGTTGAGATTCCAGAATCGCCAGGGGGTTAGATGGAATAATGCCCGCCGGTAACACATGCAAGTTGGGTTCTTGAAGAACAATAGCGTCCTTAAGGGCCACTTCACCCACCGCAAAATTACTCAAACCCTGTACATTAGGCAACCCCCAAATAGCGTGCTGAGCAGGTCTACGC
>NZ_JAYGIG010000165.1:0-14495 GCF_034932105.1 Leptothoe sp. PORK10 BA2
GAACGACGTCATAGCACTTTTCATCGTCAATGAGTCCGGTCAAGCTAATCATGGCCTGGGGCAGAGCTACTTCGCCATTCAGTCTATCCCATTAGCCCACAGACCTCCCTAAATTCCATATTGAGCCAGCAAAAATATCCTTGAGAGATCGTTCTAGCTCTGCCAAATTTCCACCAATAAAGCCGAGGGGATTGTTGATTTCATGGGCTACCCCTGCCACCAAATTACCTAAAGCAGACATTTTCTCACTTTGCACTAATTGCAATTGGGCTGTCTTTAGGGTTTCGATCTGCGTTTCCAGCGTCTGCAAAAGCTGCCGATTCTCTTCGAAGGCGTTGGAGATAGCCTCAAACCAGGGCACCCAAATCCGAGGAAGTGTTACAGAAAGAGTTGTTTTAACTGACTGTTTTTCATTTTCAATATGGTCTACCAATTGGCACGCTGGGCGAATAAAACTGTAGTTTAATAATTGCCGAGTTGCCAACAGACAAAGACCTAAACCAATGAGGGGAATCAGTGAAGCTATAAGACCATTGGCTGCAACCGTATAATAAACAGCGGTTTTAGGAACAAAGAAAATTAAGTCCCACGGTGTATTGACAATTGTTTGGTGAATAGCTAAGAAAGAATCAATATTCTGTATCTGATTAGTAGGATTAGACAAAACAACATCAATACTTTCCTTGAGGCCACGGGGCAAAACGGCATCTAGGGTCTGAATTTCAGACGCATTGGTTGTTTCTAAGCCGGAATAGGCTAACAGTTGCCGATTTTACCCTAAAATAAAGAGAGTTCCCTGGGCATAATCAAAGTTCTGAATCGCCTGATCTAGACGATCCAGGGTAATATCCATGGCAACTGTGCCACGAAACTGGTCGTTATAATAGATGGGGGCATTGGCCGTGACCATCATGCCTTGCCCAGCTAAATCAAGATAGGCCTCTGTCCACGATGTTTGGCGCTGAGGATTATTTTCAGGCAACCCCTGGGTAAAAAAGGGCAGCTCTAAAACGCTCTGCTCAAACGCAAACTCTGTATTACGGGGGTACAAACTTATGAATGCCTGGGCTGAGAGGTAATAGATCCATGTCACTTCCTGAAGATTTTCCTTAATGCCACGAAAAATGGGTGTGAGCCGTAATGCCATATTTAGCTCGCGCTCAAAATCCTCAGATTGATGTGAGAGAGAGCCTATTCCTTGAACACTACTCAATGGGGGCAGAGATTTATCTTGTTGAGGTAACAGTTGATAGCGTTGTTCTTCAGTTTGAACTACCTGCTGTCTTAGGGGTGAAATCGTTGATTTGTTGGCAGATAATTTTAGATCTTCTTCAGCATTAACCTGCAGAATATGGAGCTGGTCAGTCATCGATTTAACGATGCTATCTAGATTAATAGAAGTTTCAGAAAACTTATTTTGGATAACTGCTTGCTCATGGGTATAGACAGTCTGCCATTGCAATCCCAGAAAACTCAGGGAAATTAGTGCAACGACTAAGAAAGCTCCCGTGAGGAGGTAGCTATAGCGCTTGAATGGTGACCTATGATGTGCCTTTGAAGTCGAGTTGTTGTCCATTGCATAGCGAAACTATTAATCTAATCCTAGCTTTCCCATTTCTCGAGTCCTGCGGATAACGTCAATTACCAGCAATGCTAAATTCAAAGATTAGGACATTGTAACGCCTTAGCTATTTCTCTATCATGGTACTGACAACGATTTAGGAGGTATGATTGGCTACCTCTCTAAGTGGATTAACCTAATCGTTTATAAGATAAAAAATCAGGTGTTCAGCTTCTTCGCACAAGCTCCTAAACCTCCAATTTTGAGGGCTTTGAGTCCAATCTTCCCCAGAATTGGGGGACGGAAGGGGCCTCGGCATCTGAAATATAATGGAGATAACCTACTTACCCTTCTGTGTTTTTTGGATCTATAGACCTTGGTCGCCAGTCTTTAATAATGCGTCGTTCTCCACGGGTAACGATCAGGCAACCATCGTCCACATCCTTGGTGACCACTGCCCCCGCCCCTACCGTGACATTCTCCCCTAGGGTCACTGGAGCGACTAAAACACTGTTGGAGCCAGTCTTAGTCTTGTCCTTAATTACGGTAGGATGTTTGTTCACACCGTCGTAGTTGGCCGTAATCGTACCTGCACCGATGTTGACCCGATTGCCCAAGGTGGCGTTGCCTAGATAGGTTAGGTGGGCGGCATTGGTATTGTCACCGATGGTGGTCTGTTTAATTTCAACAAAGTTACCGATGCGACATCCTTCGCCGATGATGGCTTGGCCCCGCAGGTGAGTGTAGGGGCCGATGGTGCCGGTGCCGGCAATGCTGCTGTTGAGAATAACAGAATAACGAACGGTGGTGCCTGCGCCGATGGTGCTGTTTTCGATTAGGGTGCCGGGGCCAATGTGGCAACCTGTCGCAATGGTGGTGGTGCCCCGTAGATGGGTTTCCGGCTCAATGATGACATCGGGTTCCACGGTGACCGTGGCGTCGATGGTAATACTATCGGGGTTGATCATGGTGATGCCGGACAGCATGAGTTCGTCTTTGATGCGTTGTTGCAACACCGTAGCCGCATCTGAGAGTTGCTTCCGGTTGTTGATGCCGGCAATCTCTTGGATATCGTCCACATCCAGGGCCATCACAGGGGCCAGGTCTTTAACCACATCGGTCAGATAAAATTCACCCTGGTCGTTGTCAGACTTGAGGTGGGGCAGCACCGTCATCAGCTGTTGCCAGTTAAAGCAGTAGATCCCTGAGTTGATGCGTCTGTTGCCCTGTTGCTCGGGGGTACAGTCGCGGTGTTCAATAATCTCTGAAACAATATAGTTCTGATCGCAAAAGACCCGGCCATAACCTGTAGGGTCATCAAACTGGGCGGTCAAAATGGTGGCGGCATTGTTGTTGTCCACGTGGGTCTGCACCAGTTTGGCAATGGTCTCTGGGCGCAGCAGGGGGACATCGCCGTTGAGCACCAGCAGATTGCCTTCAAACCCTTCTAAGGCGGGAATGACCTGCTGCAAGGCATGGCCGGTGCCCAGCTGTTCGGTTTGCTCGACGAACTCTAACCCACTGATATGGGCTAGGGCTGAGCGCACCTCATCGGCCAGGTAACCAACGATGGCGATCTGGCGTTCGGGCTGTACCTGGTCCAAACTGGCCAGCACGTTTTCCACCAGGGTGCGGCCCGCTAGGGGATGGAGCACCTTGGGCATGCGCGATCGCATCCGAGTGCCTTTACCGGCTGCCAATACTGCCACTGCCAATGGATTAGTCATAGGAAAGTAGAAAGGTAGTGTAAAAAAGCAGAAAATTACGGGAGGAGTATACCGCGCAGCGGTTGGACTACCCAAGTGTACTTGTCTACTTTAGCTGGCCCGTCCCGTTAACCAACGCCGTCGCCACGCACCGGTTGGTTCCCATGTACATTGCTGCTGTTCCTGCTCACGCTGGGCCACAATGGCCTCGGGGGTGGCCCTGAGGGTGGGGTCACGGTAGGGAATGGCGGCACGGGTTTGGAGATGTTCTAGCTCCTGTTGGGATAGGCCGGGGAGGGGCCGCTGGTCTTTGGTGGCGATGGTACAGGGCCAATGCCGCCCCGCCCCAGGGAAGGAGCCGATGGTTAACCCAGCCAAGCCCATGGCCGTCCGGACGGCGGCGGCACAGGAGTAGGTGGCCAGGGTGCCACCCGGGGCTAGGCATTGGGCCGTTAGGGTAAAGAACTCCACGGTCCAGAGCTGGGGACAGCGGGTGGGGGAAAAGGGATCAAAGAGGATGGCATCGGCCTGCCAGCCTTGGGCTGCTAGGGGCTGTAACGTTTGGCGGGCATCGCCCAGGAGCAGCTGAATGTCTAGGGTGGGGCTGTGGTAACAATGCTCGGTGGCTAAGGTGGTGAGGATTTTCTGGGTGGCTGGGGTCCAGGGGTGGTGCAGGGCATTTGCGATCGCACTCCTCACCACCTCACCATTAATTTCTAACGCCCGAATCGTCACCCGACAGTCAGGATTCACCCGCTGGATCGTATCCAGGGCCGCCGCCGTGTTGTAGCCCAATCCATAGCAAACATCCAAAATCGCTAGCCGTTCTGCCTGGGCCAACTCTGGAATCTGCGCCGCATCCACATAGTTCCGCTGGGCGTCGGTATAGGCCCCATGGCGACAGTGGAAATGCTCCCCAAATTCCTCTGAGTAGAACGTGGCCGAGCCATCGCCGGTGATTTCTGGAGTAAAGCCATTGGCGCCAACATCAACCATGTTCAATCCACTACCTATCCCTTCAGCTACCGATGAACCCACGCCCCCTAATGATGTCCTTCATGGGTGACGCCTCCAGAATTATAATGAACACCATTTACCCTGCACTACTAAAGCCGTGCCCGCCTTCTTAGATCCTCCCCTGGAACCGGCCATCAACCTGGCCCACCGCCACATCGTCAGCCCCCAGTGGTTAACGGACCACCTGGAGTCGGTGATTATCCTCGACTGTCGATTTTCCCTGCCGGAGCCAGATCTGGGCCAGCAGCAATATGACCAGGGCCATATCCCCGGCGCTTACTACCTAGCCCTTAACCGCCATCTGTCCAGCCCTGTCCAGGACCATGGGGGTCGCCATCCGTTGCCCCATTGGCCCAAGTTTGTCGATCATCTAAACCTCCTGGGCATTCAGTCCAGTCCCCAAACCCCCGTTGTCATCTACGATGCCGACCGGTTTGCCTTTGCCGCCCGTCTGTGGTGGATGCTGCAATACCTGGGGCACCGGAACATTGCCCTATTGGATGGTGGGATCAATGGCTGGGTGGAGGCGGGGTTGCCCCTGAGTGATGAAACCCCTCGGCCCCAGGTGGGCCGCTTTGTGCCCCAGCTCCAGGCCAACTGGATTGTGGACATCGACTATGTGCGCCAGCATAAGGACGAAATTGGCACCATGGTGGTAGATTCCCGCTCCGCCGATCGCTTTCTTGGGGAGCGGGAGCCCATTGACCCCATTGCGGGCTCCGTGCCGGGGTCGGTGAATTACTTTTGGCAGGACATCAGTACGGCCGCTGGGGGGCTGAAATCTCCGGCGGAGTTGGCCCAACACTGGCGGGCGGTGGATGATGCGGATGAGGTGATTGTTTACTGTGGGTCTGGGGTGACGGCCTGTGTTAATCTCTTCTCCCAGGTGGTGGCGGGGAAACCCATGGGTAAGCTTTATCCCGGCGGCTGGAGCGATTGGTGTTCGTATATGTGAACTGCTGAGTAAACTATGTCCATCCGCATTTACGGTAACCGCGCCATTAAAACCTTGCCGGGGCAGACCACTCGCCCCACCCAGGCGAAGGTGCGGGAAGCCGTATTCAATATTTGGCAGGGTCGTGTCAGCGGTAGCCGTTGGTTAGACCTGTGTGCAGGCAGTGGAGCCATGGGGGCAGAAGCCCTCTGTCGTGGGGCGAGCGTGGCCGTGGGGATTGAGCAGTCGGCGGCAGCTTGCCAGGTAATTCAGGCCAATTGGCATACGGTGGCCACATCGGCACAGACCTTTCAGGTGATGCGGGGGGATGTGGTTAAGCAGCTGAAAAAATTGGCGATGCCGCCGTTTGATCTGGTGTATTTTGACCCGCCCTACACGGGGGGACTCTATGGGCCAGTGTTGGAGACATTGGTGCAAACCTCTCTGATGGCGGCGGGGGGAATGGTAGCGGCGGAATATGCCCCCGACCATTGGCAACCTGCATCGATGGATGGTCTAGAACTGCAACGCACCAAGCGTTACGGATTAACCCACCTGGCGTTTTTTGAGATTATATAGCGGCTCACTATATGGTAAATTTGAACTACTATAATGTCTGGCAAAGCTTATATAGTGTTTGGTTTACCCATGCCCCGATTGACTCCTAATAAACTCGTCAGACCATTCCTGAAATGGGCAGGGGGCAAACGTCAACTACTTCCTGAGTTGATCAGACACATGCCTGATACCTACAACAAATACTATGAGCCTTTCATTGGTGGTGGTGCGCTACTCTTCGCTTTACAGCCCAAAAAAGCTGTCATAAGCGACAGTAATCAAGAACTCATCAGCTGCTATACGGTTATCAGGGACTCACTGGACGAACTTGTCGAAAACCTGCGCCATCACCGTAATGAAGAAGATTATTTCTATCGAATTCGCGAATGGGACAGACAAGATAGCTTTTCCACTAAAACTCCCGTTCAGAAAGCTGCACGCATTATCTTTCTGAACAAAACCTGTTACAACGGGCTATTCCGGGTGAATGCCCAAGGGCAATTTAACGCGCCTTTTGGACGTTATACAAATCCCAATATTCTTGACGAAGCTGTCCTTAAGGCGGTCAGTTCCTATCTCAACACGGCCAAGGTTGATCTCCTCAATCAAGACTTTGCAAAAACAGTGGCTAAAGCCAGAAAGAATGACTTTATATACTTTGATCCCCCCTATGACCCAGTGTCCGATACCGCTTCATTTACCGGATACGATATCAATGGATTCAACAAGGATGAGCAAAAAAGACTGAGAGATACCTTCGTCAAGCTTTCTGATAAAGGCTGTAAAGTGATGCTGAGTAATGCCTACACTAACTTTATCCGTGACTTGTATCAGGATTATACATGTATCCGCGTCAAAGCTACCAGAGCGATCAATTCCAAAGCCTCACGGCGCGGCAAAATAGACGAAATCCTGGTCAAGAACTACGAGGGTAATGGCTAATCTCACAAAAAATGACATTGCCTGGAACACTCTCTTTGCAAGATATGATCTGCTTACAAAGATCAGGAATGATGGCTATTTTGAGATCACCGCCGCACAAATCAACGAGGAACGTGAAAGCCGCCTCATGGCTAAGTTTGACCATAGTGTTAATCTTCCAGCCATCTTCAAGGAACATCATCTCTCTATCCTGCCTCTTTCGCGTACCAAGTACATTGTCGGGCCGTTCAGAACCCACTTCACTATTGCCTCAGACCTTGAAAAACAACATGTATTCTTTGAAATACCGCACAATATCGAGAGTATTAGTTTTCCTAACCTGAATTCAGAAAGTCTGGCTTTGAACTATGCCTATATCGCTGGTCTGATCACAGACTTTCTTGGAGAAGAAGCTTATCAAACCTTATCTGGTAGGATGTCTACTGGTTGTTTTGGTTTCACTATTAATAACAGAAGTATCACCGTTGAAAACTCCCAATGTGAGATTGATGCAGGCTTTGAAAGTGATAATTATCTCCTGCTGATTGAGGCCAAGAATTATGCTGTGGATGACTTTCTCATTCGACAGCTCTATTATCCCTTCCGATTATGGTCATCAAAGGTTCACAAAAAGGTCATCCCTGTACTCATGACCTTTTCCAATGACACTTTTACCTTCTATGAATTTCAGTTCACCGACATCAGCCATTATAGTTCCCTGATTCTGACGCGGGCTGTGGAATATAGCTTGCAGCCAGAGCCTATCAGCTCTGATGACATCATGGCTCTTTTGCAGAGCCTATCTCCGGCTGAAAGTGTAGAAGGCATTCCCTTTCCACAGGCTGATAAGTTTGAACGCGTTATCGATCTGTTAGGCCTACTCACAGAAAAAGAACTGACAAAAGATGATATTACTGAGAACTATCAATTTGATATACGACAAACTCAGTATTATACTGACGCAGGACGTTATCTCGGGTTGATTGATAAAACTACTGATGGTGATTGTGTTACCTTCAGGCTTACGGATAATGCCATAAAGATATTCAACAGCTCCTATAGGAACAAATATCTTGGCATCATTGCTGCGATGCTCAACAAACCTATTTTCTATGCCGTCTTTAAGGAAAGTCTGCATAATGGTGCTGTTCCCTCGCGTGACGTCATCGTTACAATTATGCAGGAAGCAAATCTGTCCATCAGCGGCACCACCATAACTCGACGTGCCAGTACTGTCAGCTCATGGGTTAACTGGATTTGGGGCCAAATTGAAGTATAGATTGGTTGGCCTAATTGTTTATGGGATGGAAGATCAGGCGTTTGATCTCTTCGAATATGCCCCCTTTTATGGAAGTATCTGCGTTTTCCTAACTAGGCATACCGGGGGTTCCCCAATATTGGGCTACCGTGTACACACAAGTCATTGTAAAGTCGCTGGTGGTTCTGGAAGTCCCCTAAATTCCCCTTTCTTGAATGCCCCTTGGGCTATATTCTGGGGAACCTTGAGCTGGCGTTTCCCACCATAATCGGGGGGATTAAGGGGGGCCAATGCAGGATTTTGACCCAGGACAAGGGGCCGCAGCGATCACTTCACAAAATCCTGCCGTAAATAGTTACTCAAACTATCCACCAAAGTGACCATCCCCAACACCACAATCAGTAATGCCGAAACCTGTTGATACTGCAAAATGCGCAGGGCACTGATAATCTCCAACCCAATTCCCCCGGCCCCCACGGCCCCCAACACCATGGACGCCCGCAGGTTATATTCCCAGCGGTAAAAGGTGACATCGGCCATCTGGGGCAGTACCTGGGGCAAAACCGCATGGAAAATCACCTGGGGACCGGTCGCCCCAACGGAACGGGCCGCTTCCACTGGGGCCTGGTCACTGAGCTCAATGGCTTCAGCAAAGAATTTACCCACCATGCCCACGGAATGCAGACCGAGGGCCAACGTACCGGGTAATTTGCCAAAGCCCACCGCCGCCACCAAAATCATTCCTAAAATCAGCTCCGGCACGGCACGGGTAATATTGAGCAGCATCCGGGCAGTATGGAAGGCTATGGGGTGAGGGGTGGTATTTCTGGCTGCTAATAAGCACAGGGGTAGGGAAAGAGCAATGGCCATGGCGGTGCCAGCAATGCTCATGGCCAGGGTGTCAAAAATAGGCTCAATCCATTGGGGGAAGCGGCTAAAGTCAGGCGGCAGCATTTCCCGCAGTAGCTTGAAGATGGCGGGTATACCCGCCACCATGCGCTCCAGGTTTAATAACTCGACTGTAAAAAAGCTGATGAGAACAAGCCCCAGGAGGAGGAGTGCCCGTCTCATCTGTTGCCCCCAGCTCCGCTGATATTGTCGTAGGATACCGTCGAATGACGGGTTTTTGGGAACGGGTGGGACTGTTCTCATGGTTGTTGCTAGATATACTCTCGAAAACAATCTTTACTGCACAAATTCTCCCAGGTCCAAGCCTAGGATATCGGCAGCTTTACGAATGCCGTCGTAGTCTCCATCGGTCATTGCCGCAAAGCCGTCGGCCTCAAACGGACCCAAGATAGCGTCATCCTCTAAGGCCAGAAACGCTGTACGAATTTCGTCCTTGAGCTGGGGATCTAGATCGGCACGTAGGGTCCAGGGATATTGGGGGATGGGCTCCGACTCCGCAATGACAGTCACCTTTTCAGGGTCTATGGTCCCTGCCTCCACCAAGGATTCAAAAATAGGACGGCTCAATCCACCGGCCTGGGCATTGCCATTTTGAACCGCCAGGGCAACGGCGTCATGGGCACCGAGAAAGACGGCTTCGTAGTGCTCTCCTGATTTTAGCCCGGCATTGGCTAGGGTTAGCTCAGGAAAGAGACGGCTGGAGGTGGAGGCAGGGTCCCCTAGGGCGACAGTTTGACCTTCAATATCCCCAACCTGATCGATGCCCGCCTCGACATTGCCAATAATGACGGAGGTATAGGAGGTTGATCCATCTTCAAGGCGTGCGGCAAAGGGTTCTAGATCGCTCTTGGTTTTTGCCAAAACGTAGGAGAGGGGACCGAAGTAAGCCAGGTCTAAACGCCCATTGCTGGCGGCTTCTATCATGGAAGAGTAGTCTGTGGTGACCACCAGTTCAATCTCTTTGTCCAGTGTTTTTTCTAAATACTCGGCCAGTTTTGCGTTGTCTTGAATAATGGTGGCGGCATTCTCATCTGGCAACAACGCCACGACTAACTTAGATGGATTTTCTGGGGGCGAAACAGCATCCGAGGAGCTAGGCTTCGCTGATTCTGAACCACTACAACCCACCAGGGCGATGAGGCCGATGAAATAGATACTGGGGATTCTTTGTTTGATGCCAATGCTAACCATGGTGATGAACTCCTTTGTGGACAGTGTGTTATTCCGAGGGGATTTGCTGATAAATAAAGTACTTAAAAATCAAGTACCGATGCGTTTGCGTTATGGCTATCGCGTAACACATCCTACATAAAAGGGGGACGTCATGTAATTGCCCATTCCTAACCACTATTTATGGGGCTGGGCCATTGCTTGATGGGTATAGATTTCATCCAGGTTATGGTGATCTAAGACCGAGGGGGGACCGTCGAAAATAATCCGCCCATGGGCTAAACCAATGATGCGATCGCAATATTCCTTGGCAAAATCCACCTGGTGCAGGCTCAGTAGGGCCGCAATCCCATCGGTTTGACAAATATCACGCAGCAGGGTCATGACCCGATGGGCGCTGGTGGGATCTAAGCTAGCGATGGGTTCATCCGCCAGCATTAATTGCGGCTGTTGGACTAGGGCGCGGGCGATGCCGATGCGCTGTTTTTGGCCACCGCTGAGGGCGTTGACTGGGGTTAGGGCCTTGTCCATGAGACCCACCCGCTGTAGGCAATCCAGGGCCAGTCTTTGATCGGCCTGGGGTAAGGGCAACAAACTACGCCAAAACGAATGGTAGGCCAAGCGTCCGGTCAAAATATTCTGTAGAGCAGAATACCGTTCAATCAGCTGGTGCTGTTGAAAAATCATCCCGGTGCGCTGACGATGTAACCGCAATACCTGGGGATTGGATAAATCACCCAGGCCATCTACGGTGATTGTCCCTTGGGTCGGTGGGGTGAGGTAGTTAATCGTCCTTAACAGGGTAGATTTTCCAGCCCCAGAGGAGCCTAGTACCACGGCAAACTCTCCCCGGTTGATCCGCAGGGATATGGACTCCAGGGCCTGAACGCCATTGCCATAAGTCACCCCCACGTTCTCCAGATGGACGATGGCAGAACCTTGGGCCGTGTTTTGCATATTTCTCCAGTCTGAACCGATCTCAACCAATCTGAACCCTTGCTCTACAGTATTTCCATTGGGATTTCCATTGGGTTTATTTATCCTACTGGGGGCCAGCCCATAAACCCTATTTAGTTTTACATTGAAGTCAGCCCGTTAGCCCCCTATCCAGTTCCCCCCATGAGCGTATCTGCTGTCACAGGTTCTCCCATAAACCAGCTTGATCCGCTTTTTCAAACCGTCATTGCGCCCCAAGCGGACCAGTTAGATCAAGATCCCCAGATGTTACACAAGGCCTTTCAATGGTTGGGCAGCCATCATCTATTGGGTCTGAAAGCCTCTCCAGACTGGGGTGGTCAGGCTTGGCAGTCCCAGGCGATTTGGGAATACACCGAACAGTTGGCCCGTTACTCTGGGGCGTTGGTATTTTTACAAAGCCAGCATCAGCGATGTGTGCAGGAATTGTCGAATTCTGGCAATTTGGCCCTGAAAGAGAGATATTTGAGGGCTGCGATCGCAGGTCACATTGGCCTTGGCGTTGGCTTTTCCCACTTACGTCGGCCGCAACAGCCAGTGATGGCAGAACAGACGGCTGGGGGATATCGCTTTAACGGTAGAGTGCCCTGGGTGACAGGGTTTGGAATTTTTGACCATTGGATGTTGGCGGCGCTGCTACCGGATGGGCGAGCAGTGTTTGTACTGGCCTCGTTCCAGGGCAGCGACCCTGTTTTGTCCTTTAGTCAGCCGATGCAGCTGGCCGCCTTGGGTTCAACCCAAACGGTAACGGCGACCTTACGAAACTGGGTGGCCCCGGCGGAGTTGGTCTTGGATGTTAAACCGGCAGGATGGATGCAGCAGGCTGATTTGGGCTATCCTCTGACCCACAATTGCTTTGCCCTAGGCTGTGCCCAAGGTGGGTTAGATATTTTGGCTGGGGCCCGGTCATCGGCCTTGCCGACAATTGATCAGATCTATCAGAGGTTAAAGGCTGAGGTCGCTCAATGCCGTAGGGAGACCTATGGCACCCTGGGCAATCCATCCCCAGAGCGTTTGCGGTTGCGAGCTTGGGCGATTAATTTGGCCGTACGTTGTGGCCATGGGGCGGTCATTGTATCGCGGGGAGCAGCGAATTTTGCGGGACATCCGGCCCAGCGGGTTTATCGGGAGGCATTGGCGTTTTCGGTGTCAGGACAAAATAACGACGTGATGAATGCGAGTTTGGAGAGACTCATGGATCCGTCAGGGTCGGTAGGGGAGATGCCTTGTGCTCACTCTGGGATGGGCCATTAGCCAGAATCATGGGTTTGAATGGTCCATCCACCGTAATAGGTGCTCTCCCATAGCTCCCAAGGACACTGATCAGAGACCATTAGCGGCTAAATCAGTCTCACCCACTGTCATCATCTGCTGTTTTAACAGCTGCTGTTTTAACACCACCAAAATCAGGCTAGCCACCAAACCACCTGTAATCAAATATAGCCAAAGATTCGCGCCCCCTGCCCCAGGATGATCCAAGGCCCAGCCCCCCAGGGCGGGACCAATGGTAAAGCCAATGGACCAACATTGAGATTCTAGGGAAAAGTAAATGCCCCGCAGGTTGATGGGGGCTATGTCACCCAGTAGGGTGATCCCCACTGGAGAGTATAAAATCTCGGCCAAGGAGAGCAAACTAAAGGCGGCGATGGTGAATGGCAGGGCACTGATGGGGGTGATGCCGATGAACCAGAAAAGAAAGAAGGCAACGCTCCAGAGGGTGAGGGCAACAATCAAAATAGAGATGTAGTTGATGGCCTTGACCGACCGAGTGATGGGCAGCTGGAGAACAATTTTTAAGCAAACATGCCAGACAAAAAAGTAGCTAATCCACTGTTCTGAAAAGCCGGTCTCTGTGTTGCCGTGGGGGATAAAGTTGGCCAGATATAGGGGTAGGGTGCTGGTGTGCTGGGCGGTGTAGATGGTGAAAATAATGTTGGCACTGAGGAAGGTGAGCAGGGTGCGATCGCGAAAAGCTTGCCCCCAGTTTTGCCATAGGCGGCGGACCTCCGTCTGGGGTTGGCGGGTTTCGGCAATGGCAACATAAATCACGCCAGCGAAGAGGAGATAGGTGAGGCCTTTTAGCATAAACAGGGTGCTATAGTTCCCGTCCATGGCGATATACTGCCCCGCCAGTAGGGCTCCTAAGGCCAGACCTAGGTTATCCACCAGTCGCGTTAGGGCAAAGGCTTCTGACCGGTTTTCTGGAGTAGTGAGGTCCGTGGTGACGGACGAATTGGCGGGCCAGTATAGGCTCACCCCTAGGCCCAGGAGCATATTGCCCAGGACTAGCAACTCAAAGGTGTGGGCAAAGGCTAGGCAAAAACAGGCTATGGACGTGATAGTTGCCGATAGCATCAGGGTGCGCCGCCGCCCCCAAAAGTCAGAATCAACAGCACAGCCGGACCAGAACCGACCAACGATGCCAGCCAGCCCACTGCTGCTGAGGGCTAGCCCCACCTGGGTAGGGGAAAACCCTAGTTCATTGACAAAGTAAATGGATGAGTAAACCAGGGTAAACCCTTGGCCGATGTACAGTAACAGCTGTCCCGTGGCCAAAATCCATATTTCCCGCCTGAGTTGGGGTAGCCAAGTGGAAAAACGATTCGCTGTAATCGGTGGGTCAGTCTGGGTGCCAGTCTGGGAGTTGGTCTGGGGAGTGGGCTGATCCATGGAGCTAGGCCACCACCTCGATCACAACTTTACCGATCAGGTTTTCCCGATCCACAGCGGCGGGGGCAGCGGCGGGGGCTGTCAAAGGATAGCGGGCGACGATGGCAGGCTGAAGGGCACCATCCGTCATGGCCTGGTTGATATCTCTGGCGGCAGCTAGATGGACGGCATTGTCCATGGCATAAACCAGCACTGTAGGGAGGGCGACATTTTTATAGAACAGGTTTATAGAACAGGTCATAAAAAGAAATTTCGACCATGGGGGCATTACCGGATTTGTAGGCGGCAACATTGCACGCAATCAGTTTAGCATTGGTGGCAATGTTGGCGGTTAGGGGTAGCTGCATATTCCTTCAGGGGCTTAATACCAGGCCCTCGTTCATACACCTCGTTTATGCATCAGTACAGTAATTCAGCAGATGCTCAAAACGAAAGGGTTTAGTGAGGTATTCGTTGGCTCCTAGCTGTAGGGTCTGGGAACGATTCTGGTCACTGTATAGGGCGGCGATAACAATGAACAGCAGTTGCCAGATGCTAACGTCTGACTAAACTGAGTATTTATGGAAAGACTATTTGCCTAAGGAATACTTCAACCAGGTGGGCTAAACAAGCATGTACTAGCTACGATCAGTTACGAGCAGTATTGAATGCAACCTGCTGTCATCAAAGGCAACCTTAAGAGTGGGTTCGTAAACTAATATTAAGCAGCCTGAGGAGTTTTTGACTTCCATCGTCGTCGATTATCGGTTAACCGACGCAGCATTAAGCGAATCATCACCACATAGACAACGCCTTCATGATTCTCCGGTAAAACCT
>NZ_JAYGIG010000166.1:0-13646 GCF_034932105.1 Leptothoe sp. PORK10 BA2
TGACAACCTTGAAGGCTCAACAGCGCTCTCCTCTTGATTTCCTCGCTCAAGCACTGATAGCTTCTCGTAAAGGGTTGCCTAGACCGTCGCTAATTCAAACAATCGACAGCACCCCCTGAATCTTTACCACCATACTCATACAATCCTAGAAAATATTGCAGATACGGGTTCTCTCGTATTTGTTCGACTGTCTCACGGTCGCTGATGCCTAGGCGTTCTTTGATAATCAACGCACCCAGGGCCATCCGAAATCTCTTTGCGGGGGCTCCCACATCCTCGCTGAACTGCTGCGCATACACCGACTCAACGTCATCCCATGGAATCATCTCCGCTAGTTTTACCCAGCGGTTTTCGCTCGATAATTTGCCCCCAAACGGCAGATAGAACTTCTCGAACGATCGTTGACCCGGTGATGATTGTCGGTACATGTCCCTGATTAAGTGCAAGGGTTTTGTGCAGTTTAGCCAATTTCCTTTGCACCGATTCAAGTCGTAACAGCCTGTAACCCTTGTTATGCTGACGTAGTTATTTTTTCAGCAGGCCCTACTTACGGGGCTATCAGCCAGATGGGTGCTCCTTTGCAGTAACGTTAAGCGATGATTGGCTGAAAACTCTCGACCCGCAGAAAGGCAATACTGACCACCTCTGGGCTACCGGATAACCGCTGAGACTTTTATTGAGTTTTTCAGCAAACCCTAATTACGCCCGAGGACATGCTTCTAGAGTTAGTAGCCGTATAACAACCGTGACCAATAGAATGATTAAACAAGACTAGAAAGTAGCCCCACAGACTTTAAGCTGCCAAAATCTTGGACTCAAATTCTTGCTGATCAACAAATGTCTTGAAGACGCGATCCATTTTTGTGAGTTCAAAAATCATTCTCACCTGCTCGGTCAGTCCACACAGATAAATCTGTTTATCTTTAGCACGAACCAGTTTTAACATGGTCACCATCGCACCAATGCCAGTGCTATTCATAAAGGTAACCTGTTGCATATCTAGCAAGAAAATATCTATGTCTTGATGGAGTAACTCTGAGACTTGCAATTTGAGTTCATTGGTTGTAACACCATCTAGAATGCCAGAGGGCTCAAGTGTTTTTAGATTAGTCGTCATGAGAAAATCCTAAATTATTCGAGTGATTGGTTGACAGTTACAAGAATTGTTTTTGTGTTGTCGATGGCAGGATGCACTTGCAGTTATATGTAAAGAATACCCGATGGGAAGCTTTGAACAACTATGCTGCAAAGATCAGTATCTTAAACAGACCAGATAGCGCCACTAAGAGGGTGTCTCTGGTTGCCAATAAGCGGCTCGAATCACAACCCAGAGCAATGCCAAATGATAACAACTCCAGCCAACATTAACAAAATATGTCAAGGGATCTTGCCAATTCCCCAGGATCAACTGAGCCAATCCCCAAAGCATGCCTGCAATAGTAAGACCAAACACGATCAACTGTATGCGTACAAGCCCCCAAAATACTCCAGATTGTCTTTGCTTTGGAGTGACCTTAAAGGATACTTCTTTGCCTGTTAACACACTCCAAACCGCTTGAATTTGAAGTGGAAACAGGGCAATAGTATATTGTTCATTCCTCCATAGCTCTCGAGTTGGAACCCCCCATCCGGCGGCAACAAGGTTTAGACGATTAATGATGTATGTTGGCAAAAAGTGGAGGACAAATGCACCTCCATAACTGCTGACAGGGCTGAGCTCAGTAAAGAAAGAGATGATTGGGCAGAACAAAAATACTGTTACAAAAAACCCTGCAAAGTAACTGTACATGGTCTGGAAGTACTGGAGCCGTTGCCAGAATGTTAGACCCGATTTGAATAATGGATTATCCCGCACCAGTACTTGAATGGTGCCCTGGGCCCAGCGAAGTTTTTGAGTCAACGTTGAACTTAGATCATCTGGAGCAAGCCCCTCAGCCAAAATTTCATGGTGGTAAACAGATTTCCAACCAGCTGAATGCAGACGCATAGCTGTATTCATATCTTCGGTAATACTGATACTAGAAACACCACCAATGAGATCAAATTCGTCTAAACGACTTTCATCAGCCATAAAATCATCAGCAAAATGCTGTAAGCCCATGCTCACTAATGCTTCTCGACGCAAGATCGCATTGGTCCCCGTGTAAAAAGCAGCATTCATACCATCTTTGCCCTGCTGAATGGGACCGTAGAAAAAATGGGCATCGTGGCCAAAGGGATCACCTTTTGGAAGATTGTAAAAGGCTTGGGGTGTTTGGACAAATGCGACTTTATTTAGTTCATAGCGACCACGGTCTAAGCTAAAGCGAAAGAAGTTGGGTAAAACTCGCTGTAAAAATTGAGGTTTAGGGATATGGTCAGCATCTAAGGTGACAATAAAGTCCCCTTGAGTCTCTCCACAGAAGATTGCGTGGTTAATATTACCGGCTTTAGCATGGTGAGGACGATCTTTAGGCTTATGTCTGGCCATATAACGACAGCGAGCTAAATCACTTAGCACATAAGTCTTTTTATCAATTTGTGCCTCTAACGTACGGACTTCGGAATCAAAGGTTGATTGAATGTTGGTATATTCTGACTGAGTGAGTAACAGTAGTTGCCGCGCACTTTGCAATTGTCCCTGACTTTGCCAATAGTGATAGTCGTCTACTGAATCCTGCGGAATAAATTGTTTGATCATCGTCAAACAATTACGTCCATTGGGTTCTCGAACATAGGCAAGGTGATCAGCAAGCTGCGTCAAAATACTAATACCGCGACCGCGTTCGGCATTGCGATCAACTTCATCAGGCAGCTGTTGTAAATGTTTTTCAAAGTCAAACGGTGCGCCTTGATCCCAAATTCGTATAATAATTGCTGAATTTAGAAGAACAAGTTCTAAGTCAATCGGTGTATCTATCGGTAAATGTTTATGGGCATGGCTGACAACATTATCAAACCCTTCACCTAGTAGCGTCTGAGCTGCAAACCAGTCCTTGTCAGGAATCATGGATTGTTTAATGCTAGTAAACCAGTCCATAAGTGGCCCCAATTCACTGAAATCTGTTTTCAGTTGAATTTTCTGACGGCTCAGACTCTCTTCAATTTGATCTAAGTCTTGCTTTAAATAGCGTACTTGTTCTAGACGACTGCTAAGATAGTAGCGTTCAGCCTCTATTTCTGCTGCTGCACGTTGTAATGCTGGTGATTGCAAATCTTGTATACAAAGCTGCTCTGCCATAGCTCGCATATCTGACGAATTGCCATCATCTAGGATGAAAACCCGTAGCTTACTGGCAGGATAATCCATTGCTAACGCTGCCTGTGCTGTTTCTCTGACGAGCTCAATAGGTTCGCTGTAGCACGTAATAAAAATATCAACCGTTGGATAGTCTGTGGTTGGTAATGTTGGCGTCAGTTGACTAAGGCTTTTTACATGACGTTCAAGAGGACGCCATAGCCCAACTAAAAACAACACACCTCCCGTAAACATATAGGCTTCAGCCAATAAGAGCGGAACTGAAAACCATAGTGCCTCCATATTAAGAGACTGGGTAAAGCGCCATTGTAGATACCAGGCTCCAACAATGAGATTCACCAAAACCAAATAACGAAAAAGTAAAGTGCGATCGCGTAACCGTACCTGAATGTTACTCATTAGTGGTTTCTGGTCGAGTTGACCAATAAAGCTACTCATTACCGATAAAAATAGTTATGTAGGTGACTCTTATGTTTCTACGTACGTCAATGGAGTAATCGAGTCGTTTCCATTGAAAAGCAATACAACTGGCGTGAACGTTTCTACCAGTGCTGATGGAAGAACCTTATGCCACATATCTATGGCAATAATTCAAGTCTGCCCACCCATGAGAATGGATCAACATTAGATCTCTTACATAATAGATTTCATGGTACCTAGCAGGTGTTAGTTCACTGTTTCCATGTCAGGTCAATGAACTACGAAGCAACCTAAACCCTTAGTGGCCAAAAGTTTAAGCGCCGATTTGGTGTCCAACGCGCCATCTTCAATCGTATGGTCAAAGGGGTTAAAGCCCAAATCCCTGAATTGTCCCACCCAGGGCGTCCGCCCAAGCTATCGATAGCAGATCAGATTTTGGTAGCCCTAGAATACTGGCAGGAGTACCGCCCTTATTTCCACATCGCCACAGACAAGAGATATCGGAATCGACCATGTGTCATATCGTTCATCGTATCGAAGCTCAAATCTTTAGCAGACTACCATCTGCACAATACAAACAATGAAGGAGTGTGGCTGATATTTTGAAGAAATTTTTCGTATTTTTAACACTACGAATTCTTTGAGGCACAGAAAACGATGACTGCTGCCAATGAATGTTTATAGCAGTTGCAAAAGCCTCATCCCTTCATTAAGGGCAATCTCCAGCTTTGAAACATCATTCTCTAAAGTAATATTACCGACACGACTTTCATTCTCGATGGTTTGACACAGCTTTTGCACAGCGACTAAACCCAAGGCTGCACTGCTTGACTTTAAGGTATGAGAGGCATACTGCACTTGTTCAACATCCTGATTATCCATCGCTAGTTTTAGAGTTTTCAATAGCTCTGGACTTTCAGAAACATAAACATCCAGAAAAGGCTTAAGATTTTCAGGTGTCAATCCGCCCAAAGGAGCCAACGTCTGTTCGAGAATCCCTTTATCTAAATAAATAGGTTGCTCAACAGCATCATCCACCGCATTAGTTGCGTCTGGGCCCACTTCATCAGACACATTCTTTTCAATCATGGCAGCAGTCTTGGTCACCTCACTAAAAGAGGTCTCCAAAACATTGACTAGCTCCCCGATATGGATAGGCTTGCTAATGTAGTCATCCATTCCTGCCTCTAAAAAGTTCTCACGATCTCCGGCCATCGCATTTGCAGTCATTGCAATGATACGGGGTGAGTTATCATCCCAGATTTCGTGAATTTTTTGAGTTGCCATAATGCCATCCATTTCAGGCATCTGTATATCCATCAGAATCACATCATAGTCCTGACGTTCTAAAGCTTTTAGAACTTCTAACCCATTACCAGCGACATCAATTCGATACCCCATACGTCCCAGCAGCTGTATGGCCAGATTCTGGTTAACGTGATTATCTTCTGCCAATAAAATGCGCAGTGGCAGGCGTTCTGCTAAGTGATGATCAATGGCTGTAGAAAGGTGATTGGATGATCGCTCTATAACCCGACTCATTTCTCGTTCAACAGGCTGAGCGGCTACTGTAAAGTAAAACGTGCTGCCCTGATTCACTTCACTTTCAAACCATATACGACCGTTCATCACCTGAACCAACTGCTGACAAATGACTAGCCCTAAGCCAGTGCCTCCATACTTACGGGCGGTTGAGCCATCTAATTGACTAAACGGTTTGAATAATTCTTGCTGTTTCTCTGCAGGAATACCAATACCTGTATCTTGCACTGCAAACTGAATTTCACAGGCATCTTGCACCGATTCAGATGTCACCGTCATACACACATGTCCATGACTGGTAAATTTAATCGCATTACCAATTAAATTCACTAAAATCTGCCGTATATGGGTAACATCACCAACAATAACCGGCGGTACATCAGCGGCAATCTGGATTGATAAGGACAGCTGTTTTTGGGTAGCTGAAGGGGTAAGAAAATCACAAATGTCTGAAATGCAATTCCGTAGATCGAACGGTTGTTCTTCTAGCTTTAGTTGCCCAGATTCGACCTTCGAGAAATCTAGAATATTGTTGATAATACTTAAAAGAGACTCACTACCCTGACGAATGGTCTCGATAAAGCCCTGTTGTTCTGCCGTTAGGGAAGTATCTAGCAACACGCTAGTCATGCCAATAATGGCGTTCATCGGTGTACGAATTTCATGGCTTATAGTCGCCAAAAATTCACTCTTGGCACGAGTAGCGGCTAGGACATCATCACGGGTACGGGCCAATTCTTGGGCCGCTTGTTCACGCTCTAAGGCTCCTCTAATCCACTGGGTGATTAATCGCAAAAATTCGATTTCACCATTGGAAAACTCTGCTCCGCGAGATGTTTGACTACTAAAATACAGGGTGCCATAGGGGCTGCCGGCCACCCAAACAGGCATCCCTAGATAGGTTTCCACTTTAAATTTGGTGTAGCCAGGATGGTCTTTCCAGAAGGATTGGCTAGCCGATAAAATTGAGAAGGGAATCTGGGTTTCACTCTGCAGGGTTTCTTGGCAATAGGTTTGTGATAAAGGAAATTGCATCCCTTTGAGGGAAATTCCACTTTCAGAATACGACGCAACAATGGTGCTGGTAGTATCTACCGTCTTGCTCAGAATCCCCAGGTCTAAATCAAATTGCTGACACCCTAGGTGCAATAATCGTTCAAGGGTTTCGCAAAATGTCGCGGCTGGGGTAGCAATGATTTCATACAGAGAACGCGTCGCTACCTCACTTTGACGCAGTGCCGATTCAACTTGCTGACGCTGCATCAGCTCAGCTTGCATCTGATGGTAGATTTCGGCCTGTTGCGTTGCGATCGCAACTTGAGTTGCCAATTGGCCCAACAAATCAGCTTCCAACTCCGTCCAATGCCGGGGTCCTCGACAATGGTGCGCAATCATCAGTCCCCACAGTTTCTGACTGCGCAAAATCGGAACACAGAGAATAGCCCGGACCTGTAGCTCCTCTAAAAATTTTATATGACAAGATTTATAGTTGGCCTCATAAATATCGTCAACCTGGCCAATACGGCCTCGCTGATACAGATCAAGATAGCCCTCACCAAAACAAGGGTCATGAATTGTTTGCTGCAATACTGAATCACAGTGCTCGTTAACGGCCTCAACCGGAACAAAACCACTCCAGTCTGGATTGAATTGATAAATGACAACCCGGTCGGTGTCCAAAAACGTTTGAACTTCATTAACCGTGGTTTGGAGGCAAGCGTGCAGATCTAAGGACTCATGCACCTTGGCCGCGATCTCACTAATCAGCCTCTCTTTCTTAAGCTGCTGCTGTAGGACACTTTCAGCCGTTTTGCGTTCCGTGATATCACGAATAATTCCCTGAATGAAAGGCTGACCGTCAATTTGTAGGCGTTGGGCCGATACCTCAGCAGGAAACTGGGTGCCATCACGACGACAAAACAAAGTTTCAAACGAGGTCTCACCCTTTTCCATTACAGTCTGAAAAGCAGCTTTACAAGCTTGCAGCACTGCCTGCGGATGTAGTTGCTGAACCGTTAACTGAGTAGCTTCTGCTTGGGAATAACCAAAAAGATTGAGGGCCTTAAGATTAATATCTAAAATTTGCCCCATGGGGTCATGCAGAATAATACCGTCATTGGAGTGGTCAAAGAGGGTTTTATACTGCTGCTCAAACGCTTCAAAACTTTGGGTAATAGCAACCATGGCGGAAGTGAATTGACTCTATATTGAAACGTGGCAGTGGCAATGGCCGTTGCTGATGGAGAATAAATCGCTTTTTCAAATTGACTTAGTTCTGTGATGCGTCCAATCGATTGAGAGCAATACGTAGGTTTTTACGAGCCTGAGTTAAGTCATTGATCACCGCAGATATTTGAGTTACTGAAGCCGAGTTTTGAATATGCTCGCAAATAGTTGCAATTTCTAGTAAGCCCCAGGCTTGGCTAAAAGCCCTCAGACTATCGAGAATAGTATGGACTTCGGCGCGATCGCACATGGACAATTCGGCCAGACTACGTTCCAAAGTTTGTTCCGCCAGCATCTGAAATCCTTGGTAAGCAATTCTATTTTCTATACCACCCAGGGGATATAACCCCTGTATCAACTGTGCAGAATCTAACACAGTTGTTGCATGCTCCAGCGTATCTCGTGTAGGAGTAATCTCTTGCACCCCAGTCGTTCCAGATGTGCCGTTGCTATTCAACACTATGACATCACTAGGTCTGGGGCCAGACGCTACTAAATCAGCTGGTGGCACGACAGCTTCTACAACAGGTATTGGCTCTTGGTCAATAGATTCTGCTACCGTCCCTACAACTCCACGCTTTTCAGCACATGCCCGCAGCGCTACCACCAATTCCTCAATATGCATAGGCTTACTAACATAACCATCCATCCCAGCCGCCAGATATTTTTCCCGATCACCGGTCATGGCATTGGCCGTCATCGCAATAATATAGGGATGATCTTCCTCTGCCCATGATGTACGAATGGATTTTGTGGCAGTTAAACCATCCATTTCAGGCATTTGAATATCCATCAAAATCACATCATAGGTCTGCCGCTTCAGACAATCGAGCACTTCTAAGCCATTACTCACCAAATCCGGACGGTATCCCAATTTGGCCAACCATTGCTTAGCAAGCTGTTGATTCACCAAATTATCTTCCGCAACCAAGATTTTGAGGGGAAATCGCTGGGCCATTGCCGGATCTACTTTCTTTTCCTCCACAACAGGCGCTTGCACTTTGACTTTGCCAGTAACACTGTAGACCAAAGCATTACAGAGATCATTTTGACGGCATGGCTTATTCAAAAAAGCCATGATCCCCGCCTTCGTCGCCTGTTCCTTTAGGCCACCCGTACGAATAGATGTGAGCATGATCAGCGGTAAGTTAGCATGCTGATGCTGTAATTTCTTAGCCAAGGTCAATCCATCCATTCCAGGCATTTGCATATCTAAAACAGCAACATCAAAAGGACTCTCCATTTCTTCAATTAATCCCAGAGCTTCATAGGCAGAACGGGCTGTAAATACTTCCATCTGCCATTGTTTCGCCTGATGGGTCAGGATATCTCGATTAGTATCGTTATCATCCACAATGAGTAATCGCTTGCTATTTAGAACCTCGGTCGGCAAACCAGCATCTTCGCCAACAACGGACTGAGTCCTCACAGTAAAGAAAAAGTTTGACCCCTTATTCAGCTCGCTTTCCACCCAGATATCTCCGCCCATTGCTTGACAGAGCCGTTTACTAATAGCAAGACCTAAACCAGTACCTCCATATTTACGCGTAGTGGATGAATCAACCTGTTGAAACGCATTAAACAGAAGTTTGACCCGATTCTCTGGGATACCTATTCCCGTATCACTGACACAAAATCGAATAACATGCGGGCCCTTATCCTCAGTGGTATCTACATTAGAAAGAGATTCAGTTGTAACCCGGACAATAACTTCTCCCTCATGGGTAAATTTAACCGCATTTCCCAATAAATTAACTAAAATTTGGCGTAATCGTGTTACGTCGCCCAACAAATTAACAGGAACATCAGCAGCCAATTGATAGGCCAATTCCAAATGCTTCTCTGATGCCTTTGGAACGATTAAGTCCAAACATTCTTCAATACAAACCCTGAGGTTAAATGGACATTCTTCCAACTCAAGCTTGCCAGACTCAATTTTAGAAAAATCAAGAATATCATTGATAATACGCAACAGCGTATCTCCACTGTTGCGAATAGTGGCAACAAAGCTCGTTTGTTGCTCACTCAACTCAGTATCTAGCAAGAGGCCTGTCATCCCAATAACCCCATTCATCGGGGTACGAATCTCATGGCTCATCGTTGCGAGAAAATCGCTTTTGGCATGAGCCGCTTCTTCAGCTCTCTCCTTTGCTTCTGTCAGAGACTGTTCGCGGGTGGCGACTTCATAGGCCATATGCTGAAATGCTCGCGCCAATTCTCCAGGCTCGTCTTGCTGTTTAGCAATAGGATTTAGACTAGTAAATTTTTGCTGCCAATCGTCTAGATTAGGCGACTGATTATTACGTACTTGTTTGGCTAAATGGGTAAGTTTTTTCAGCGGTTGTACAACCTTCTGCTTTAGCAACCGATTCATCAAGAATATGACGGTAGCCATGATCCCAATGACGATAGCCATTACCAGCTTCAGATACTGGTGACCGTGCTGCAATACCGTATCTGCTGGAACATAAATAGTTTGGGCGGCCACTACTTCATTGAGCTTCCAGTTGTATCCCTGTAAACGCCCATAGGTCTCTATCATGCTCCGAGGAGCATCTTCCACACGACCATGACACTCTAAACAGCTCTCTTTCTCAATCTTTAAAGGACGTGCAATATAAAAGAGGTTGGTACCGTCCTGTTGGCGATATCCACTCAGTTCGGTAGGCGCATTATCCTTGCGAAATGTATTAACTAGGTCAGTTTCAAAATCATCAGCTAGGTCCCTAGGATTGGATGGATTTAATGTGGCCTCTTTATATAAGAAATTACTATATTCAGGTGATTCTCGAAAATGCTCAAAGACTTCTCTAGCGCCATAAGCTGGCACAGTTTCTCTGATAAATGATCTAGATTGAGCTAACTGCTCAGCTAGTTGAGGTTTAATACTATCGCTAGTATAGGCGCGCACAGAATTCATGGTTTGAATCATCATCTCTGCTCGCGCTTTAATCTCTACCTTAGCTAATTGCTGCATTGCATTCGAAAGTGCAATGCCGCTAATGGCAATCCCCCCAATAAAAACGACAGTAAAAAAAAGCGTAAACTGCCGATTTAGTGTTCTATTTTGGACCATGAGATTATTGACAAGTTCTTTGAATAAATTTCAATTGTGCTGTAAGTAGAGAAAATGACTTACCTGATTTTCATACAGATTAATTCTGATGACATCAGAATTAATAAGGATTTATTGCCCGATTTCTCGAAAGCCCTCGCAAAATAAGTAATTTCTCGGATATTATTTTTGTTATTCAAGGTCTGACAAAGGGAATAATACTTCCCTGCTTTAAAAGAACAGTTCACCCCTGCCTGCATAGCCAACACAATTCCACACGGCAAGCACATGCCCGGACATAACTCAGCAAAATCACGCAGGCAATTCTCTCGCAGAAAATATGTTGAATTTCGACAAAATTCTGATAGAGGACAGCACAAAAAACAATATTCAGGGCAAGGCTTTGGGGGACTTTATTTAGGGTTTGCTGAAAAAATCAATCAGGCTAGAATCCATGGCCTCAATCTGCCAAACGCACGTTGTCGCATTTGATTAATGCATTAGCGATGTGCTTCCAGGTGTGATGTGTCTCTTGCAACCAGGGCTGGATAGCCGAGTGTTCCAGGTGTACCCAGAAGCACACCAGCCAAAAAATAAAACGGCGTAGCCGTTTCTCCAAATTCATCACCAGAAAAGTTATAGCAATCATGGTTTCGGCGGTTTGGGCCAGTTTGGCCATGACCCGCCCGAGACCAAATCGCCGTTTGGCTTGACCGAACTTGCCCTCAACTTCAACGCGAATGCGTTCATCCTCTCGGGCCTGTTGTCGCAGTTGGGTCTGGTGTGTTTCATCGAGAGACGGTCGGCCTAATGGTGGGCCACTCAGACGAATGCCGTGTTGTTTACACCAGTCCAAGTTAGGCCGTGTTCGGTAAATCTGGTCGACATGCACCGACTCTGGATAATGGCCTGTGCGAGCGCGAAACCGCTCTATCTGGTCAATCAAATCGACCGATTCATTGAAGTTATCCCAACTCAGGTGGTCGAGAAATACAAATCCCGCCACACAACTAATGGCGATCTTGGCCCCAAACTCAACCGGGGTTCCGGCTTTGCCTCGCACAATAGGACGAACATGGGGTTGCGAAATACTCACAATGCGCTCATCAATCCGACGGCTCTTTGGGTCGTACATGTGCTGCTGTTGGCGATACACCTCATGAATGACCAACAGCGTCCGATACTCACGGGGATTCAGGGCCGCTAAGGAGGCTCCTGCTGTGATTAGCCTATCGATGTGGGCTAGATTACGACGTAAAAAGTTGAGGTGTTGTCGGATCCCTTTACGAATCAGTTTATGGGGCTTTTTACGCTTTTTAGCAAGGGTTAGATAGGCTTTTCGCGCCTTGTTGCGATAGGTCCGTGGCTTTTGCTCCATACAGCCTGCCACTTGTTGATATAGCTCATCTATCAGACGTTCACTATGCTCTCTGGCCTCGTTGAGTAAATCAAGATCCGTCGGATAGCGAATATCCGCAGGCGCACAACTCGCATCCGCGATCAGTTTTCCGCGATTCCCGATGGGTGGGGTATCGGGTGGATCTGAATCCTCCTCATCTGAGGGGGACTCCTGACCTGGGTCTGGGTCTGTCCGTGTGGCTACGGTGTCTGGCTCCATGCCGGCTGCGACGACGGATTCGTTGACTTGCAAGACTAGGTCAATCCCAATCCGTTGGCGGAAATGCACCAACATCGACGCATCAAACGGCGCGGCATCACCATACTCATACAATCCTAGAAAATATTGCAGATACGGGTTCTCTCGTATTTGTTCGACCGTCTCACGGTCGCTGATGCCCAGGCGTTCTTTGATAATCAACGCACCCAGGGCCATCCGAAATCTCTTTGCGGGGGCTCCCACATCCTCGCTGAACTGCTGCGCATATACCGACTCAAACTCATCCCATGGAATCATCTCCGCTAGTTTTACCCAACGGTTTTCGCTCGATAATTTGCCCCCAAACGGCAGATAGAACTTCTCGAACGATAGTTGACCCGGTGATGATTGTCGGTACATGTCCCTGATTAAGTGCAAGGGTTTTGTGCAGTTTAGCCAATTTCCTTTGCACCGATTCAAGTCGTAACAGCCTGTAACCCTTGTTATGCTGACGTAGTTATTTTTTCAGCAAGCCCTATTTAGTTAGAGAAATCACCTAGCAGTTAGAGAAACCACCTAGCAGTTAAACAAAATCCAAGGGGAATCATGTAAGCAATTCGTTGTGGATCTAGTCATTTTTTCTCAGCCTAATATCCATTCAAACAGACTACCCTATCTAGTGAACCAATGAATAAGCTCAGGTTAGTGAATCTATTATTCTTCTAGTTTCTGTATAGTCGCAGCTATAAATTTTTCCGAGCATCAGGGGATTTTATCTATCAATGAATACTTTTAATCATCAAATTTCATTTGTTAATCATCGAAAGCACTTAAATGACAATCCAAAAACATGCGCTAATACAGCGCATTTTAGAGCAATTACCACCGGAGGAACGCTATTCATTCAGTGAGCATCAGATTAAAGCTCTCCATCACTCTGCTATATCTTTACCTAAGGCAAATCATACTATTAACATCCGTTGGTCAATCCCCTTTCCAGGCCAAGGAATATATTTAGTTTTTTTTGCAGGAAAAGAACGTCGTTCACGTAAGCGATTACTTGCCGATAGAGATTTTCAACTACTGCCCAGAGCTATACTTATCCTCGCCTCACTTCTTGGTTGTGCAGTAATTTCTTGCTTAGCCTATAGTCAACGAATGCTTGCTATATCTAAGCAGAATTCTGCATCTAACTTGGATGAGTCCTCAAATATCATCCACCCCACTGTAGTACCATTCAAATATAATCAAGATCAATGTGAAACAAGTTTTCGTGAGTGGAAAGATGGTAAATGCATTGACTACGAACATAACCATACTTTCTAGGTTCAAGTTCGACCTTATCCACTAAATCCAGCAATTCCGAATTCAAAAATGTAACAACTGATACGGACAAGTGCCTGAAGTATTGGGTGAAGTTAAAGAGGGAGCACGTCAACCGGGCACTGGTTCCGTCGACTGGGTGCCTTGAAACACTTGGCTTCAGTGGGCTAGACAGCATATCGAATAGAAAATAACTGCGACCAAGATATCCCTGCCTCCAAAATTCCTAACTTCACAGCAGGGAC
>NZ_JAYGIG010000167.1:0-12652 GCF_034932105.1 Leptothoe sp. PORK10 BA2
ACAGCCATGCTGGCAGTCAGTTTGTCGCACGTATGATGACCACCGTTACCAGCTTAAAGGCTCAGAAACGCTCGATCTTTGACTTCCTGACCGATGCGTTAAAAGCCTCTCGACATGGTTCTCCTGCTCCTTCATTGATCCCTGAAGGAGACTGACCCCCTGAATCTTTACAAAACAACAGAATGAAGCGGTTTTGATGCATGGCTCTGTTTGGTGGGCATTGCCCAACCTCCTAGGCGGTGGCGAGGGCCGGTTGTTTGATGGTGATATGGTTGGTTACGGCCCAGGTGTGGAGATCGGCAAAGCTGCGATCGCGATATTTTCCATACCGTTCCCGCTTATTGCGAATCCGTTCTGGCAAGGCCGGAAAAATCCCAAAATTCGGCGGCATCGGTTGAAAATGCTTTGGTTCTGCCGAGCTAATAAAGCCAAACAGAGCCCCCATCATGGTGGTCACCGGCAGGGACACCAGGGGCAACCCCAGCACGGACCGGGCCGCATTGGTGCCCGCTAGCCATCCTCCAGCACAGGCCGCCGTATACCCTTCGGTACCGACCAGCTGCCCCGCCGCAAATAGGTCCGGTCGCTGATGAAACTGCAGAGCACTGCTCAGTAGCTCCGGCGAATTAATAAACGTATTGCGGTGCATTACCCCCATACGCACAAACTCCGCCTGCTCTAAGCCCGGAATCATGCGAAACACCCGCTTTTGCTCCCCCCAGCGCAGGTTGGTCTGAAACCCCACCATGTTCCAGAGCTGACCGCCCTTATCCTCCTGGCGTAGCTGCACCACCGCATAGGGCCGTTTGCCCCTATTTTCCGGCGCATCAAAGGCCCCATAGCGTTCCGTATCAAACAGGCCCACAGGTTTCAAGGGGCCATAGCGCATGGTGTCCTCCCCCCGGCGACCCATTTCTTCAATGGGTAAACAGGCCTCAAAGAACTTTGCCGTTTCCTGTTCAAAGTCCTTTAGCTCCGCCTGCTCCGCCGAACACAGGGCCGTCCAAAAGGCTAAATACTGTTCCTTATCCATGGGGCAGTTGAGATAGGCCGCCTCCCCCCGGTCATAGCGGGAGGCCATAAAGGCCACCTCTTGGTTGATGGACTCCCCGACGACGATGGGGCTTGCGGCATCAAAAAAGCTCATGTAGTCCTGGCCGGTGAACTGGCGCAGATCCGCTGCCAGGGCATCGCTGGTGAGGGGGCCGGTGGTGAGCACCACGGTACTGTCGGTGGGGATTTTGGTGATTTCCTCTCGCCGCAGTTCAATCAGCGGATGCCGCTCTAGGGTTTCCGTTAGGTCCCGGCTAAACACCGCCCGGTCCACCGCTAGGGCTCCCCCTGCTGGTACGGCATGTTCATTGGCTTTGCCAATCACCACCGACCCCAGCTGTCGCAGTTCTTCATGGAGCAGCCCTGACGCCCGGTCTGTGCCCATGGCCCCAAAGGAGTTGCTACACACTAGTTCCGCCACATGTTCCGAATGGTGGGCGGGGCTCAGCTTCACCGGACGCATTTCGTGGAGAATCACCGGGATACCGGCTTGGGCGATTTGCCAGGTGGCTTCGGTGCCAGCCAGTCCGCCGCCAATAACGTGGATAGGTTTGGTGGGGGAATCGGTCATAGCAAAAATAATGCAGGATTTTTATTGTAAGTTGGCGTCGAGGAAGGAAACCCAACAAATTCAATAAGATAATCGTTATGCTCGATGGCCTGTAACCTGATTGACTGACAAAACTTGTTAGCCAGGTCCCTGAAAGCCCTTGCCCGAGGGGAGAAGGAACCGGAAGGGTAGGTCAGCTCCCCCCCTCCGAGACAGGGGTTGGGGGTGTCGCTTGCTTGCCACAGGGTGGGCCATAGATTTTTGGCCGTCAACCAGGCCTGTAACTTAGTGGATTTTTCCTTTTGAATTTCATCATCGAGGAATGCTAAACCTTGTCTAGTTCGAAACGTGGAGTTTGCTTTACCCTAAATTATTCTCGCGTTCCCTCACCCTAAATCCCTCTCCCGAGGGGAGAGGGACTTTGATGCGGCTCCCCTCGGGAGAGGAGACGGGGGGTGAACGCTCTCTGGGAGAGGGGTTGGGGGTGTAGCTTGCTTCCTGTAGGGTGGGCCAGAACTAGGGTTCTCAACCTGGACTTGGTTTAGAAGCTGTTTTTTGCATTTGTACTCATTGCTATCCTTGGTGCATGGGCAATTATATTGGATTCAGAATCCACGTCATGCAACACATTTATTCAGCATGTTGGGTTGCGCTGGCTCAACCGCAGCCTACGGCCCATTGGGGATATCCCGCTTCGATCAATGCCTGATCGCGAATGCGGCAGGAATCGCATCGCCCACAGGGCGTATCTCCCCCTGCGTAACAGGACCAGGTTTGGGGAATCGGCACATTTAACGCCACCGCCCGTTTCACAATATCCACCTTAGAATCCATCACCAGCGGTGCTTTTAGCTCAATGGGTTTGCCCTCCACCCCCACCTTTGACGACAACCTGGCTAGCGTCTGAAACGCCTCTAGATACTCAGGTCGACAGTCGGGATAGCCGGAATAATCCACCGCATTAATGCCCAGGTAAATCGCCTCTGCTCCCTGGGCTTCGGCCAACGATAGGGCTAGGGAAATAAACACCGTATTGCGCCCTGGCACATAGGTGGAGGGAATCACATCAGTTTCAATGCCATCCTGGGGTAGAGGCTGGGCCTGATCGGTGAGGGAGGAGCCCCCCCATTGGGACAAATTGACATCCACCACAAAATGCTGCTGGATCCCCAGATAGTTCACCATGGTCTGAGCTGCTAGCAACTCCCGTTCGTGGCGTTGGCCATAGCGAAAGGACAGGGCCAGTAAGTCATAGCCATCGGCCATGGCCTGGGCTGCCGTAGTGGTGGAGTCTAGGCCGCCGGATAGTAAGACAACTGCTTTTTTCATCACATACCGACCCAATACAAAATCTTGCTTACTGGCATCAGGTATTGCAGGGCAGGCACAAAACCTGCCCCTACAGGATTGTCTATTTTTAATCGGGTTTGACAAATTTGGATTGGGGATGACATTTACCTAACTCCCAAAAATTTGTGGGTTTGCAAACTGATCCGCCAGTCTGGATGCTGCTTCACATAGTCAAAGACCAGTTGCTGACTTTGAGCGCTGGACCATTCTGGCTGTAGCAGCTTCACTGTGGCAGCCGACACACGCTCGGCTTGGGCTGCGGCCCAGGTTAAGTCCTCGCCATGGGCAATCACCACCTTGAGTTCGTCAGCCTGGGTATAGATTTCAGGCTGGGGTGGCTTAAACCGTTTCGGTGATAGGGAAACCCAGTCAAACTCACCGCTAAAGGGATGGGCACCGGAGGTTTCTAGATGCAGACGCAGGCCCGCCTGCTTTAGCGCCTGGGTGAGGGGCGTCAGGTCATGCATGAGGGGCTCCCCACCGGTAATCACCACCATGAAGGGTTGGGCCGCTTGGGCTTGCTGGACTAAGTCGGTAATGGCCACCTCGCCGTGGGGCTTAGTGCTCCAGGAAATTTTGGTGTCGCACCAGGGACAGCCCACATCGCAACCGGCCAGGCGAATAAAAAAGGCACTAACTCCAGTCCATAGGCCTTCACCTTGCACCGAATGAAAGGTTTCGACAATGGGTAATGCCTTTATGGTCAAGGTCGGGGGGCTCTGGGGACGGAGATGGTGGGCCGTGCCCACCCTACGGGGGTCGATGGACGTCATGCGTCTTCCTCGTATTCGACCCAAGAATCCGGTGTTTCCGATACGCAAACCTTTAATGTGACGCCGCTGGGCAAGTCTTGGCAGGTCTTATCGTAGATATACTTGGCGATCATTTCCGCCGTGGTTTCATAGCCCTCGGGCATCACATCATTGAGCACACAATGATCCAGGCCGCCCTTTTCCACATCCCGCTTGGCCCAGCGCAGGGTACGAAAATCCGTCACCATTACCTCATGGGGGCAATACTCAGAACTGTGGAGTTTGGGGGCTGCGGCCTCCATGCGCACCCGATAGGTGTGGCCGTGCATGCGCCCACAGGGACCGGCATAGTCCTGAATAAAATGGGCGGCGTCAAAGGTAAATTCTGTTTTGAGGGTCCACTTAGCCATGGGTGCAGGAAAACAAATTGGCAGTTTTCCATGATAGTTCACGAATCGAACCCCCAGAAACTCCGACGGTCTTATAAAATCTTTCAGAAGACGTCGTCCCATGGGTCCCCTGGTTTTCTGGGGTAGCCCAAGGCGTTACCCATTACCCATCCACCATTCCCCCGCCTCCCATCCATGACTCAAAAGCGTATTCTTTCAGGCATTCAAACTACAGGCAATTTGCACCTGGGCAACTATCTTGGGGCGATTCGCAACTGGGTGGGGATGCAGGATGAATATGAGTGTTTCTTATTTTTGGCTGATTTACATGCCATTACGGTGCCCCACGATCCTCAGCTGCTGGCGGAGAACACCTATAAGGTGGCGGCGGCCTATTTGGCCTGTGGTATTGATCCGGAGCGCTCTACGGTGTTTGTCCAGTCCCATATCAGTGCCCATAGTGAGCTGGCCTGGTTGTTGAACTGCATCACCCCGTTGAACTGGTTGGAGCGGATGATTCAGTTTAAGGAGAAGGCGTTGAAACAGGGGGAGAACGTCAGCGTGGGGCTGCTGGATTATCCGGTGTTGCAGTCGGCGGACATTTTGCTCTATGAGCCGGATTTGGTACCGGTGGGTGAGGACCAGAAACAGCATATTGAACTGACCCGCGATATTGCGGTGCGGCTGAATCACCAGTTTGGTAAGCCAAAGGAGCCGGTGCTGAAGGTGCCCGATGCGTTGATTCGGGCCGATGGGGCTAGGGTGATGAGCCTGACGGATGGCACTAAGAAAATGTCGAAGTCGGACCCTTCTGAACTGAGCCGAATTGAGATTGGGGATACACCGGACCTGATTAAAAAGAAGATTAAAAAGTGTAAAACTGACCCCATGCGGGGACTGGAGTTTGGCAATCCTGAGCGGCCTGAGTGTAATAACCTGCTGACGCTGTATATGCTGCTGTCGGGCCAGGAGAAAGAGGCGGTGGTGGCGGAATGTGCGGATATGGGCTGGGGGCAGTTTAAGCCGTTGCTGACGGATACGGCCATTGCTGCTTTGGCACCCATTCAGGAAAAATATCAGGCCCTGATGGATGATCGGGGGTATCTGGAATCGGTGCTGAAACAAGGAAACGAGAAGGCTAGCGCGATCGCAAACACAACCCTCACAAAGGTAAAGGATGCCCTAGGCTATTCCAGACCGCTGTAGTGCGGAGCCGTTGTCTTCTACCATGGACCAGGGGGCTCGGGGAAATATCCTGCTTAATGCTTAAATTTTAATCTTTTTGTTCGATGCCCATGTCTAACGGCTGCCATTCGGTTCCTTCTTTGTTGCAATCTGCGATCGCAACCCACCAATTCATCATTACGGCGGAGGTGATGCCCCCTAAGGGCGGTGACCCCAGCCACATGATCGACATGGCCAAACAGCTACGGGGCCGGGTGCATGGCGTCAATATTACCGACGGGAGTCGGGCGGTGCTGCGGATGTCTTCCCTAGCCTCGGCGGTATTGCTCAAGCAGGTGGGGATAGAGCCGATTTGCCAGATGGCGTGTCGCGATCGCAACCGCATTGCCCTTCAGGCAGACCTAATGGGAGCCCACGCCCTCGGCATCCGGAATGTGTTGGCTCTCACTGGCGACCCCGTCAAAGCAGGCGATTACCCCAAGGCCCGAGGCGTCTTTGACCTAGAATCTGTGCGCCTGCTGCGCACCATTGCTACCCTGAACCAGGGGATTGACCTAAACGACAAAAAACTGCCCGATGGTCCTCTCAATATCTTTGCCGGAGCCGCCGTCGATCCTCAGTCGGCCAGTTGGTCAGGGCTCCAAACGCGATTTGAGCGCAAAGTCGAAGCTGGAGCTCAATTTTTCCAGAGCCAGCTGATTTCCGACTTTGATCGTCTCGAAAAATTTATCACCCAAATTGCTGCCCCGGCCCAAAAGCCCATTCTGGCAGGTATATTCCTGCTTAAGTCCGCCAAAAATGCCGCTTTTCTCAACCGCAATGTGCCCGGAGTCCACATCCCGGACGATATCATCAACCGTCTAGCTAATGCAGAGGACCCTCTACAGGAAGGCATTACCATTGCTGCAGAACAGATCAAACTGGCCAAAACCCTCTGCCAAGGAGTACACATCATGGCCATCCGACGTGAGGATCTGATTCCAGAAATTTTAGACCGGGCCGGGGTTGTACGGGTGGACTGAAAATCGCAAAGTTATCGAAGATTTTCTGGCTGAAGAGTATATTTTCAAACGGCTGAGTTCAGCGGCGGCTGGCAACCTTGGCATTCAACCAATAACTTTCATTCCGCCGCTGCAACGATTTGTTATGCTGCCGTCGCAATTACATACAACCACCTCTTACTACCAACTAAACCCAATGAGCTAAGGCTAATCCAGGTTATGCTCAACACTCTTTTCCGTACTTGCCTTCTCCTTGGTTGTTTTCTTAGCGATCTGTTTCGTGGATAGTCTTCTTGTAGTTACCTTTTCTGTCGATTGCTTCTCAAGAATTTTAAAAATTAGATGATGACAGCGGAAGTTTCTGGGATAACTTTCACCTGCTGGGACTATGCGTTGATGGTCTGAGGTTTTGTGGTCACGATTCTGAAAATCTATATGATCAGTCAACAGACATGGGACAGATTTTGCAATATTATCAAATGCCCTTTTAGAACTGCCTTTGAGGAGATAAGCAAGCATCCCTGCTTCGCTAGAGAATGGCGCATATCGACAAGTGAGGTAGTTGTCTGTAATTTCTTTGGCATACTCAGATACTGAACCATCTGAATGTAGAACTTTGGCTTCCAACGGCCAGACTATTCTGATATTGGGGGGGCTAGACCAGATAAAGGCCAAATCGTATTGCTTTTGGCGTGCTGGCGATGGCTTTCGCTGCTCATTTTCAAACCATTCCGTCCTAAGTATGAAGGGTTCAAACCCTGATCTTGCTGTATCGATATAAATAGAGAGACTTTGTGTAATGTCTCGCTCCAGTTGATCATCCGCTTGCGACAAGTCAACTTTCGATAAAACGCCCTCTTGATAAAGATCGTAGCCTTGCCAAATAAGATTTAAGAGAACTGTGATCGCATCGCTCCGCCACTTCTGAGCCAGTTCAACAAAATCAGGCGCATCAGGCCACCTTGCTTCTGATATTGTTCTACGTCCTCTTCTGGTCATACTAAGCAAGGGGTAAGGTTTCCAAATTTGCACTTAGATCTGCACGCCCTAGCATTATGTCGGCAGAGACTTCGTCAGCATCTCGAAGTGCCGAAGATCGAGTCCAGTAGCGTAATCTATCAGGCTTAATTAGGTAAATTGTCGGCACTCCATTGGAGGAAAAGGAGTCGTAGATCCTGGCAACACGTTGATAGAAGATTCCTCCTTCACTAGAATCTTCTTGAGCTATGAATAGTTCATTTAGTCTCTTGAGTCTTTCTAATAGAGCATGAGAATCTATTCGTTCTACCCGAATCTCCTCAGAAGTAGAGCTATTTAACTGAATTGCTACCAAACGGACGGGCAGGCGAGATCCCTCTGGCTCCTGAAATATAGTTGCACAAGGTTGTTTATCTACGCCAAAACCAGCTTTGATAACTTGCAGGAAGTATTTACAATAACCAGTAAGCTCTGTCTCATTATCGCGTTGAGTTGCCAGCTTTCCTGGTGAGGCGTTATTCCCTTTAAAGTCAGACAAAGTATAGTCAAGAGTATCTTCAATCAGAACCCATTCGCTATCTTTAAACAAAAAGGCTTGGCGAACTCTCTCATCAACATCTTCAAATCTATTGATATTAGATAACAAGCTAGCTTCTAGTTCTGGGATAGGTACTCGAAGAATATCTTCTGGATTCGCTTCGGGTATAAATGAGGCAAATCGACCACTGGTAAGAAAAAGGAAATAAACAGCTAACTTGCTGTTATAGCTAAGACATGCAGATTCTAGAAGCGAAATATTATCTTCTGAAACATGAATATTAACATAGCTTTTGGAACATACAATTCCTTGATCATTTGAAGAAGCGGGTCTAACAATAGCTGCTTGAAATCTCCCAGTAGCCGCTTGCCAACCTTGCTTTACAATCAGTTGAGGCGCTTGAAAAGCAGAAAAATCAGTTGAGGCTTTAGAATCTGTTGTCGGATCATCATTTATAGGCAATTCTCTAGCGTCAAGGGAAAGAAATGTTGCATCAGGGAATCGCTTTGAATCAAGTATCCTTCTGTTTAGAATTATGGATTGATTTCTTCCTCTATTTCCACGGACTATACCTTGACGAACTTTTGCAACTTCTTTTTTTACCAATTGCTCAAAATTCTTGTATTGAGACAGTTTATTCATCAAAGAAAGATCTCGCCTTCCTCCCCACATTAAAGTTGTCCAAACAAAAGGAATTGATTCAACTTCATCTCTGTAAATTGAATTGATATCCTGCGGTTCGATTACCACACGATAGTCATCCTCACCTGTTAGTGAAGGCTTGGGGCAAATGTAAATTAAGGGTTCATCATCTGGAAGGGTGACGGAAAATGTGATGACACAGGTTGGTGAAATAGCGTCTTTAAAGAGTCCGAATCTCAATGCAGATAAATTAACTATTTCCTCAAACTTATATTTGGAAAAAAGCTGATTGCGAAAGTCCTTGGCTGGCTGGCTTTGATTAAATAGCATGGGCATTGCAGGCTGCATCATTACAACTTGCCCATTTAGTTTAGTTAGGGCAGCAGCTTTTGGTAGAAAGAGAAGACCAATGTTTCCATAAGGAGCTTTCCACTTTCCACTACTCCAAGTTTTGCTCTCCCAAATATTTGCATGGGTTGAAAGCCTAGTAGAGTTCTTTCCCCAGGGAGCATTACCAATGACTAAATCATAAATTCCTGCGTCTAACTCAGTGCGAAATCCTTCTACATCTTCTGCGAAAAAATCAGCAGAGATTAAGCGTCGATTTCGCAATATTGGAAATCTTGCATTCTCCCAATAGTTTAAAGGATCAATGCTATCCAGCATTGTTAGATAAAAACTGAAAGAGGCGACTCTAACAGCTTCTTCATCAACATCAATACCAAACAAGTTATTCTCAAGTAAATATCTTAAAGTTTCAGAATTGATTTTCTGGTTGTAAGCCTTTTCCCATCTATAAATTAATCGCTGAAATGCTTTAACTAAGAAAATTCCTGAGCCACAACAAGGATCAAGAATCTTTAAATCCCAATCTTCCCCATTCCAAGGGAGAACACCATCTAGGACAAAATCTACAACGTGTTCAGGAGTGTAATGAACGCCTTTACCTGGTTTTTTACTGACGAATTCCTCATAGATGCTACTAATAAAATCAAGCGGGATTACGTCAAAAGAATAATATTTCCAGAGTGACAGTTGTCCACTCTGCATCTCCAGATCACCCTGAACAAATTGAGCAAGAATATTTAAATACCGATTATCCTCAGTCTGAACTTTGTTAATTTCGGACTGCCATTCAGCTTCTCGATCTTCTTCCCTTTCCCCTTTACCAGGAAATAGATCACCATTAAACTTGACATTTAACCAGCGAAATAGCTGATAGGTGTCGTCAAAGTTTTCAAGTAGTTCAGATAACGCTTGATAGACTTTTGATAAAATTCCATCTGTATAAAGACCTCGCAATATCCTTTCATTAAGAGCAGGATCACCTTCAGAGTCTCTCTTTTGAAACAAAAACTGAATAAAAATAATCCTGGCTAATAGGTCGTGAATTGTTGCATAGTCATGCAACCCGGCTTCATAAAGCTGACGGCGAACCTCTTTAAGGTTACTCAACAGCATTTGGTCGGCAGACCCACTTTTCTTAAATCGGTCACTGTTGTCTTGAAAAAACTGACCAGAAACTAACTCGACCCATTGAAGCGCATCAGCCGCCTGTTCAGAAAGAGAAGCTGAAGTAGCTTCAGTAATTGGATCATCAGATCTTGGGTCTTCAGGATCGACACAGCATGACCAAACCCTTAATAGGTTAGGCTCCAATGTAATTAGCGATCGCGATCGGCTAAAGCTCCATGCCAGCCTGTAAGTCTCTCTAATTGTCTCAGCAGATACAGGTCTGGGAAATTCACAGACGATCGCGATTGGTGCTTCTGTATCAGTTCCACCTGGATTAGCTGCGAGTATGCCGACTTTTACTCCATCAGCATCAGAACATTCCCGCCTCAGATTCTGTCCTATTTTTTTGCTGGCTAATTCTGCATAGAACTTTGCACCAGCTCCACTAGGTTCCCAGATCTGGTCAGGAGATGGCCAATATAGATTGTCATGGGCTATTTCCAGAAGTCCAGTCTGCGACATATCCAACACACACGATGCGCTGTAAGAGTAACTCAGCTTCCCAAGCTACCATTTACCTTTCGGCTATTTCAAAAGATCACAGGCATGATCCTACGATATAATATTACACTAGAAATGATAACTGAACAAACGTATTCTTAAACCATTGAAAAGTAATACGTCATACTGACGCAACCGCATGGCTATAATAGACGGCTTTACTAGGACGGAAACCCTAGCCCTCACAGAGACTACGTCTAATCGTCTCCAATACCTTGAGAAGACGGGGCTTATTATTCCTCAGCGAATTGGAAAGTCCCGCAAACCCACGGTCGTGTATACATGGGAACAGGTCTTGGAGATTCGTGCAATTAAACATCTGAGGCAGGAAATTTCGCTTCAGACGGTTCGCCGAGTTGTTAATTTTCTCAACGAGAGTGGATTTGATGACAGCTTAAGAAATAAGCAACTCATTGTCATTGACGATGAAGTCTTCTGGATTCGACTGGACTGGCAAGATTTCCCAGAGAAAATGCCATCTGCTGTGAAGGTATCAGGTTCGCAAGGAAAAGGTGTAGGACAGTATACTTTACTGGTTATTCCTGCTCTTACTGAGATTGTGAATGAAGTCTGGAAAGCTGCTAAGGAATCAGAAACTGTTGATTTTGAGAGTTTCAAGCAAAGAGCAAAGGCACAATACACTCAAGCTAGTTGAACATGGTGTGACGAATTTAACATTGCTTGCTTGACAGTAACGTAACTCTGGATGCTAGCAAGCAATTTTGGGGCACTGTCCTCACCGATGGCTTAGGCGGCATAACGGTCGCGCTCACCGGACGCAGGCAACCCTTGCAACTCAACCAGCCATTTTGATATGTTCCGGTGCAGCGCGGTTTATGGGGAGACGGGGATTAAACGAGGAGACGAGGAGACGACTATGCATTGGGAGACAGACCAGATGTCTAATAACATATCGTACCAGCAATTCCAAATTCCAAGATACAGACATCAAAAACAGTGGAGAATAGCTGAGTGTCAACCACTGAAGAACGTGGTTAAGAGGTATTCCTCATTTTCTTGGCCGATTTCTTCTTCTCATCAAGCATGAACTCAATCAACGCTGACCAGCTCTCAAACCACAAATACTTTGTGAGCGCCAAGATATCTTGAAAGAAGCCTTTGCGGGTGCCGCGCTGCTGCCGAATTTGTTGATAGCGTTCGTCGGCTAAATGCAGCACCGTATGAAACAAAAAAGCTAGCAGGTTAAGCGTCAATAAAAAGGCCGATAGATGTGCTTTACCATGGCCAAAGTTATGTTCGAGATGATAGCCCTTGGTTTTGAGCACATTGTGATTCTCGTTTTCAGTCTTCCACCGGCAGCGACCGGCGGCAGCCACCTCAGTGACTCGTTGCTCAGTCAGATGGTGATTGGTAATCCAACTGTTGAGATAGAGGACTTTGCCATCGGATTTGCGCGTCACCGTCAGCTCACACCAGTTGACGGATAAGGTAGGTTTCTCTGAGCGTAACGGCACATCATTGAGGTATCGCAGTTGCCAAATCTCATCGGTCTTGCCGTTTTGCTGCGCTTGTTCAAGCGTCTGGACATGCCCATTGGCTTCATTGAACGCTATCCAGTCGTAGAGTGCAGGATGCGATGTCGGTAGGCACACAAAGATAAAGTTGAAGCTTTTGGCCAAGGACGCCTCACACATCGGCTGACGACTGAAAAGATCATCGCCAAGCAAGGTCACAGCCTGCTCACCCAATATGTCTCTCGCTGAATTGACCCAGCGTTTTGCGGCCGTTTGCTCGCAGTCTTGCTTGTTGTGACCGTCTTGAGGGGTGATAAGGGCTGGTGACAAAGAAATCACCGCCGTTTGACTCGGTGCAACGATCACCGGCAATAGGGCTTTGTGGCTGTAGGTCACTTGCCCGTCACGGGAGGTGCGCGTTGAGCAACACGGGCAGCTAACCTTTTGAGAACTGTAGTATTCCGTCCCGTCCAGCGCCACCAACAAGTTCCCGTCCAACAGCTCGAAGGCTTGTAAGTACCCCTGTGCTTGAAGCGCTTGGTAAATGCTGACGAACACCCTAGACAGACCTTGCGCCGCTATCCGGTCAAGGATGTTACGAATCTGCTCCACACTCGGTATGTTCTCTAGCCCAAATAGGCTCTGAGCGTTGTCTCGACCGCTGCGACTATTGAGCTGTCGCTGGTAGTCTAAAAATGATTCACTTTGCATGAAAAAACATGA
>NZ_JAYGIG010000168.1:0-12590 GCF_034932105.1 Leptothoe sp. PORK10 BA2
CCCAAATCTGAGCCCAAAGTCGCAGCCTAAAACCCAATTGTATCTCTTAGTTAAGATACTCAGGCCAGTCAATAGCTTGAGTACGATTCTGAATGCTTCAAGAACAGATTTTGTCTAAACTCCAGTTAACAATGTAACGGCTTCTTCTATCCCTTCGAGGGGAGTAGGACACTTCATCAGCATTTCGGCATCTTCTAGTGCATTGCGCAAGGCTGCAGGTAGGGCTCCTTTGTCAATCAAGCTTTGCAGAGCCATCAGTCCTTGATTAGGAGTGCCCAGGGCTATGGTATACAGAGCAACTGTGGACTGGTCCCAGTCATCATCGTCGGTGTATAGCGGCAAAGCTTGTTGCCACAGTTCTCGGGCACGGCTGAGGTTGCCCTGGATAGCAAAAGTAATGCCTAAGTTGCATAGAGATCCCCCCCATTTTCCATCGAGTTCAATTGCCCGGTTGAAGCAGTCTGTGGCGGCAGTGAGGTTGTCTTGAGTGAGATAGATCCACCCTAAGCCATGGTGTGGATAGGCGTCTTTGGGGTCGAGTTCAATGGCTTTCTCATAGGCGGCAATGGCTTGCTCGTAGTTGTTCTGGGCTCTGTAGACATTGCCTAAGCCATGGTGTGGATAGGCGTATTTGGGGTCGAGTTCAATGGCTTTCTCATAGGCGGCAATGGCTTGCTCGTAGTTGTTCTGGGCTCTGTAGACATTGCCTAAGCCATGGTGTGGATAGGCGTATTTGGGGTCGAGTTCAATGGCTTTCTCATAGGCGGCAATGGCTTGCTCGTAGTTGTTCTGGGCTCTGTAGACATTGCCTAAGCCATTGTGTGGATAGGCGTATTTGGGGTCGAGTTCAATGG
Source organism: Leptothoe sp. PORK10 BA2 (assembly GCF_034932105.1). Lineage (NCBI taxonomy): Bacteria > Bacillati > Cyanobacteriota > Cyanophyceae > Nodosilineales > Cymatolegaceae > Leptothoe > Leptothoe sp. PORK10 BA2. Next base: position 855 of record NZ_JAYGIG010000168.1, read on the forward strand.
CTTTCTCATAGGCGGCAATGGCTTGCTCGTAGTTGTTCTGGGCTCTGTAGACATTGCCTAAGCCATTGTGTGGAGAGGCGTCTTTGGGGTCGAGTTCAATGGCTTTCTCATAGGCGGCAATGGCTTGCTCGTAGGCCTTAAATTCATCTTGAATGGCTCCCAATCCATACCAGGCAGAACTATTGTCTGGATTCAATTCGGTGGACAGCTCAAAAGCCTGTTTGGCGGGTTCAGAGGCAATGCTGGATCTGCCTTTCCAGCCTAGTTGGAAGCCCAGGTTTTCCAAATCGTTACTTAATTTGCGTGTCAGCGTCACCGCTCTATCCGGTATTTTCCGCTGAGCTTCTAAATATAGGGCTAGTGCTTGCTCATAGTGCTCCTGGCGAGAGAGCAAGCGCCCCCGCTTGAGGGTCAAAATGGCTTGCCTCTCTTCTGAGCCATCTCCAGTTAGCCAGTCCCGCTTAGACCACTTTTCCAGCTCTTCCAGTAGGGCTGCTTCGGCTTCCACCTCGGCTTGGGGGGCTAATCCCGCCTGGAATCGCTGCAACCGTTGTTGCTCGGCTGTCGAAAACCTTCGTTTAAACCCTGCGACCACCTCCAGTAATTGTCGGGTCCAGCGCTGATTGTATTGCCAGCCTTCCACTACCCAGGGAATCAAATTGCGCCAGCCTACCTGGTCTTGAGCACTATCATCTTGCCAAAAGCATTGGTAGGCATAGTCTATCAACAGCTGGGCAATATCCTCATCGGCTAGCCACTCAGCCCGATCGTTGAGTTCCTGAGTGGTCTGTTTAATGCGTTGCTTGAGCCAGGTCAGTGCTCGCTCGTTTAACGCCTGTACCAATGGCTCTGAATATTGTTCTGGATTAAGCAGATATTCTCCTAAAAAAAACTTCAGTTTGTTATCTAATTGCAGTGCTTCATCCAAAATAAATGAATAGCGCTGCCGCAACTCCTGCAGTCTTGGTTTTAGTTGCTCCACATCTAACATGGCCCGCAACAAGTTTGGCTCTGGACGCCGCATCATTGCCAGCGCAAAGACCGCTTGACGATCATCTTGGTGCTCTGCCCCCAGGCAATGCATCAAGAACCGCTGACTCATTTTTCGAATGATTTGATAGTGTGCGGGCTGCGATACCTCACTGTTCAAGGCGGTATCTTCCGGTGGAGCAATAATGTCTTCAAAGGGGACCCCTTTGGCCCATAGCTCTGCCGCCAGATTGATCACAAACGGAATTCCCCTGCTGAACTGTGATAAGGCGTCCGCCTGAGGGGGCTCAATCGGGCGATTGGGTACCTGACGAGCAAAGAACTGCTGCAATTCATCTAGTCCAAATTGCCTCAGAGGATAGGCATAGGCCCGGTCTGAAAAATCTTGACGATAGCCACGAAAGTAGGCTTGTCCTCGCTGTCCGCTATCTGCCAGATCGGCTCGTCCGGCGATGACCCACACGGTTTGACCGCCGCTCGCCCGAATCACCTGGCGCAGTGCGTAGTCACAGAGCGAGGTATCGACAATTTCGTAGGTATCTAACACGATGACTAGAGGTCGCTTCTTGGCCGTTGCTGCGAGCCCCTCTCCCAGGGCTGCCGCCAGTTTTTCCTGAGGGCGGGCATAGATTTCTTGCTCTTCTGTCGTTAGAGCCTTACTCACTAAGCGATTTATTTGAGATAGGCCTTCGGCACTTAAGGTAATTCCAATCTTGGCTAACCGTTCTACTGTGGCTCCACCCAATGCCGCTGCGATCGGTCCGGTTTGGGTGGCAGCGGCAGTACGTACGGCCCAGGCCAGACCCTTGGCACCCACATCTAATAACTCCTGCTTCAAGGCCTCTTGCCCTGCCTGGGGCGGTTGTTTGAGTTGGTCATCAACCTTCTGTTCTAGGGCCTGAATTGCTGCTAACGTCTGGGTAAAGGCTTTCACTTCACCAAAGTCAGGTTCAGAGGCAATGGCCCGGTGGAATACGGCCAGCATTGCCTCTGGCTGAATCTGGTCATGACCCACTAAGATTTCTGGCTCGTTTTTGTGCAGTTCCCAATCTATGTACAAGGTCTGGAACTGATGTCGAGATAACTGTTCTGCCTCAAAGGGATGCTGTTCAGCAATTCGCTGTAATTCCTTGACTAAGGTGGTTTTTCCCATACCACCCTCACCGTAAAATAGAAAAATAGAGGGTTGCTTCGGTTGGGAAGCAGTTTTACCCATCAGCTTCATTACCGTTGGCAACTGTCTCGTAGCCCAGGACTTTTGAAAGAGACGTAATGCGGTTCGAAACTGGTCCTGCTCCTGCCTGCGACCAATAAAAAGCTCTTGAGCCATGTCCAGGTGATCAGTAAAGGGGGATGTATAGTCGTTGCCTATTTACCAGAGAATGCTACACGCATTTACGAAATTGCGATCGCACTTGACCGAGAATCAACCCGACTATTCAGCCAAATATCCAACGAAGAAACGCGCACACCTGAGGCAGACCAGCGAATACGCGAACGGCTAAAGGAAGTAAATCTGCAATGTAATGAACTAATGCAAGCACTTGATTGATAGGCAGCTACTCAACGGATGTCGGCTCCGCTGACATCGCTTTTATAGAACCATCGCCTCACCTGCTCTGGGATGGACTCCAGCACATTCCCCACCTCGATACGATCCCTCATGCTCATTAACTCTATGCAGCAAGTCTTTTATTAAAGACATCAGAGGCTATCCCTCAAAAAGCATCCCCGTGGAAAAAAAACTGAGTTCCTTTAATTCCCGGTGATCGTTGGGTTTAAACAAATGTACTAATCGTTTCAATCCTTTAAAAAGATGAGCATAGATTGAGAAAGTCTGATATAACTATCAACCATATATAGTTAATCTTGCGGTCATGAAAGAAATTCTAACCGAGAGACTAGAGGAGCTTGGTATCAGCCGTTATGAGCTGAGTCGTCGACTGGCCACTCATCGTGGGCTTTCTGCGCCAACTTCTGTATCTACGATGGTGAATAACGCTTTCGAAAATCCTGAATCCAGGACCTATGGCAACATTGTCGACATCATCAAAATGATGGGGGGTGAGGTGGTCATTCGCTGGCACACCGTCGATGAACGGATCGCGTCCTGATCGGGTTCTACCGGGTTACTGGACACCTCAAGAGCTAGCAACTGAGCTGAAAAAGTCGCCTAAGTGGGTCTTACACCGAATCAAGGGGCGAGATGGCCGACCACCAGAGCTAAAGGCTTACTGTGTGTCGAGGCTCTACCTTATCCCTGATTTAGCGGCTGAATCGTTCATCAAGCCTCATCAACGGGGGATGTATCCGTAAACTGTTCCCTGCAGGGAACAAGGGTTGCAGAAAGAAACCGGCGGTTTCTTTCTATACTTTAGGAGATTAACCAATTCTTAGACGTTCAGGAGGTCAAATCACTATTCAGCGATCAGATACTATCGATTACGCCATTTCCTGACAAATTCCATCTATCCGAAAGTCGTCAATGTTCTTACTTACGGTTTTTTAGAAGTCGTGTAGAGCACAAAAACAAAAAGCCCAGAGCTTGCCGGCTCTGAGCTTTGAATTGAAAATCAAAATATTCACCTCTGATTATGACACATTATTCCGGTGGGCGACAAAAATCGTCCTACTTTCGGCTACCCCCAGCCGAGGTAATGCAGCATAGTGCCCCAAAAAAACCCCCTGAGTCTGTACGGCACTATAGGCTGACAAATGACGAGTGGTTGCGGGCCTGTGTAGAGCTAAAACCTGCTGAGATGAAGGTTTTGTACTATCTCCGCACCTTAGATCCCTGGGGGGATAAAAACTTAGAAATCGGTGTCACTGACATTGCCAAGGTTCTGCAATGTAACAAGGGCACTGTCAGTCGAGCACTCAAAGCATTAGATGCTAACGGCTGGATTGATCTGGAAATCAATACCGCAACGGTCAAACTCCACACTAAAAATAGTTCAAGTGTTCGGGTGTTGTCTGTAGACAACGAGTTGCCTGTAGACAACGGTGTTGTCTCTGGATCTCAAGTGTTGTCTACAGACAACCTTGATGATCGTCAGACAACACCGTTGATCTGTAGACAACACTTGGCCTCTGAAATGCATACGGAGCAAGGCGTTCAGATCGCTTTAAACTCTTTAAACGATCTAGACTCTTTAAATAGAGAGAGAGACGACCAAAATTCCATTTTTGAAATAGAACCGGATTACAGGGATTGGTTACTTGCCAAAGCCAGTCGCTTACCGGAACCGCCCACAATGCGGGAGCTATGGCTAGAAAAGCAGAGCGTTAATCCTGCCAACTTGCGTGAATACGAAGCATGGCAATCGGTGCAGCAGCAAATAGACACGCTTCCGCCGCCGCCTCCCCCAGAACAACCAGCACTGGAAGATGTAGACGTAGCGGCGAGGTTGGCCCGCTATCAGAGTCAGTGGGCCGTAGTGGCGATGCGTAAAGGGATCCAAAATGCGATCGCAACCCATCCCGAATGGACTATCGATATCGGGCCTGACGGACCCCGCTGGCAACCACCCCCCCCAGAACACAGTTCTGAGCAACCACCGGAGCCAGAACCCGACGTATCGACGGTATTGCATCGCATTAAAAACGCGAGTTCCCAAGGGGAAGGCTCCGCCAACGCAACCCACAGCCCGATCAGTTCGCAGCTGCAGGCCGACGCTGAACGGTGCCATATCGATATCCCCCTGCTTCAGGCAGAATGGGAGTTAGCGGCCAGCCCACCGGGCAACGCTGTGGACGTCATGCGCCAGGCGGGATGATGCTATGCCAATGGATCGCAGTCTCTACCCCGCTAACTGGGATGAGCTAGCCTTACAAATCAAAACCGAGGCCAACTGGTGTTGCACCGACTGTGGCCGCCCCTGCCGCCAGCCTGGGGAAGCGCTCAGCGCCCTATACGAGCGCTTGCCAGATAGCTGGAAACCCTTATGGTGGGAGGCTGATGGTGACGTTCGAGCGCCGAGACCAGGGCGATTTAAGCTGACGGTGGCGCATCTGGATCACGTCCCCCAGAACAACCAGCCCAGCAACCTAAGAGCCCTCTGTGCCCCCTGCCACGGCACCTATGACCTCAAGCAAATGGGCCGTAAGCGCGTACTCAAAGCCGAACGCAACGGGCAGCTGCGGACGGATGACATCCTCAACGGGGCGCAGCTGGCGTTATTGCCGGAGGTGGCGGTTTATCAGCGCGTGGACCCGCGTTCTGGGGGACGGCGGACGATAGTGCGTAAGCCGTTGGATGGGTCGGGGAGTCAGTGGCGGTATCGGGCTCCTGGTAATGCCTCGGGTTGGATTGAGGAGCGGATGGGTAACCGGGGGCGGGCGAATCCTAGTATTAGCCATTACTATCGGTGGGATAGCCATAAGGGGCGGGTGAGTGAGTATATACGAGCGAGTCAGGTAACGCGGGTGGCGGGGCTGATTGAGGCGGAGCGGCCTGCGTTGGAGGTGTTGCGGGTGGTGGTTGAAGGAAAGCGAAAGGTATCAGGGGTTTCGGCGGAGTTGCTCGGTAAAACTTGAATGCCAGAATCTGGAAGTATTGGAGATATTCTGAATACCTCTGTCTTTTGTTGTTGATATAGAGTATCGAGGTCTAGCCAATTCCGAATTTTCTTGGTTAAAGTCGGCCTAACTGCCCGATTTTTATATCAGTCTGGATTATGTCTTCTAAAAACGCCATTTTTATTTCCTATCGCCGTAGTGATAGCCAGGACGTCACCGGACGTATCTATGACCGCCTCAACAGCTATTTTGATAATGAACTCATTTTTAGGGATGTTTATAGCATTCCCTATGGCAATGATTTCCAGAAGGAACTAAAGCAGTCGGTCGAGAGGTGCGAGGTGTTAGTGGCTGTCATCGGGGCTACATGGTTAGCGGTATTGCAGGAGCGTCTAAAACGCTCAGATACCGATTGGGTTCGTACTGAAATTGCCATGGCACTGCAGAGGGATATTCCGGTCATTCCGTTATTGGTGGGTGGAGCCAGGATGCCAGGAGATCATGAGCTGCCAGATGATCTCCAGACCTTAGCCAGGCGAAATGCGGCCCAGGCGCGACCCGATCCAGATTTTCACAATGATATAGAGCAGTTAATACAGCGTCTTGAAGAAATTATTAGTAACCCTACTCAGCCGCTCTCTCCTCTCCAGCAGGTGAAATTAGCTGCCCTAAAAAAACGTCAACAGTTACTGTTGGCTAAATTTCAAGCTGCTTCTAATCAGATGAATACATCACTATCAGAGGCTGATAAAGTTACCTTACAAGAGCAGCTAGCCTCTCTAGAGCAGGAACTAGAGCAGGTTGCTAATGAGATCAGTTCAATTACATCGTCATGAGGAGTCATTGATTGATGACGATGGAGATGAATACGGAATTTGTTCAAATCAAAATTCAAGCCAAAGAGGAGGAGTATAAATTACTGCTTGAAAAATATAAGCAAGTCAATGCCCAAAAACTACGAACTCTCGATGATGTAAATCAAGTAACGCTGAATGAGACTGTTCGACAGCTTGAAGCTCAAATAGAATCATTGCTGGCAGAACTTGACTCGTTAAGAAAGCCTCAGCAATCTTCTGCCCAAACCTATCGTCAGGCCACTCATGCATGGCAAGAAAACCTGCACAAGATCAACTATGTCAAAGTTACCTCCACCATAAATACAGTGTTTGGTCAACTACAGCGACAAGAAGGATCGGCCCTATTTGTGCTGCGGAACAGTCGTTCTATGGGGGGAGAATGGTGTATCCGTAAAGTAAAACAGAGGATTTCCTCAGAGCTAGGAACATTAGTTGCTCCCTGCAATATTAGTTTTGCAGCCCATCAAACAGCGGGGCCTGTAGCGTTTCTAAATAGCTTGGCTGAACGATTTCCCGTAGATCCAGTGGCAACGCCCACTAGCCTGACTAGCACCATTGAGCGAATGATTGACCGCATTTTTCAATCCTTGGTTAGTGGGAACATTCTATTGATAGAAATTAATCTTTATGCCCTTAATCCTCAAAATAGTTTTTTAGAGTGGTTTGTAAATACCTTCTGGCTTGCCTTAGTCAGCCGGTTATCCTCAGTCTCTAGTCAGAAACGTAAGATTCGGTTATTGGCAATTGTGTCAGTACGTGGCTCTATTCCTAGAGATTGTTTGCCCACCACACTCTGTTGCAAAAAAACGAACTTTAGCGGCAGCAAGATTCTAGAACTACCGTTGCAAAAATGGACAAAAGATGAGATTTGCAACTGGCTATTTGACTTTTCTGGATTGACGCAGCAAACTGACCAACTGACCGATGCTGATATTGCTCAGATCGCCCAAACCATTCATGATTCAACCGATGGAGTACCCAAAGCCGTCTATGACGAATTGATGGAAACTATGAACCAGTATGCCTGTTAAATATTGCCCCATACGCTATATCTCTAGGGACTGACTCTCATGCCATTAGCACCAAATCAATATCGTTTTCAAGGGGATCCTAGTCAGCGTCCTGATGATGCCCACCCAGATTCTCCCCAAGAGGAAGAGCCGTACATTGCTGATCCAGCCTTAGTTAAAGCCGTCAACCTGTCTATCTATCTGGGGCGACCTCTGTTATTAGAAGGGGAAGCAGGCTGTGGCAAAACGCGACTGGCTTCGGCCTTAGCCTATGAATTGGGTCTGCCCTTTTATCGGTGGGATGTGCGTTCAACCAGCAAAGCCAAAGATGGTCTGTATAGCTATGATGCCGTTCTGCGGCTACATGACGTTCAAGCACGAGCGGTCGAGTCGAACCTAGAACGTCGCCCTAGCGAGCCCACTGACTATCGCACCTGGGGAGCCTTGGGACAGGCATTTCAAGTCGAAGATCGCCCTGCAGTGGTACTCATAGATGAAATTGACAAGGCTGACTTAGACTTTCCCAATGATTTATTAGCCGTTTTGGATGAGCCTTGGGCCTTCGAAATCCCAGAGACTGGCGAAACTAGAGCTAAGAAAATTCAGGCCAAGCATATGCCCATTGTGCTGATCACCAGTAACAAGGAAAAAGGCGATTTACCTGTTCCTTTTTTACGCCGGTGCATTTACTACTATGTCAAGTTTCCAGATGATCAAGGGCGCTTGAAAGAAATTGTTGATGCCCATTATGAGACCAAAGCAAAATTGGCAAGACCAGCTAAAAAGCCTGGACCTAAGCTATTTCAGGCTGCAGCAGAGCGTTTCTTAGCGTTACGTGAGAAAGGTGGTTTATTCAAAAATCCAGGCACAAGTGAATTTTTAGATTGGCTCGATGCGTTACAGGGGTTTGGTTCCAGACCCTACTCTGCCAGCAAACTCAAGTCAGAGAGTACCATTCCCTATCCAGAATTATTATTCAAATTGCGGGGGGATTGGTTAAAGGCTGCATCATCATGAAGGAGCTTTCCAAGCCTGACAGTGAATTAACCGATATTGAGTCCTTCGTCTCTCGGCTGTTCGACAGAGTGCGTCGACGCTTTAAATTAGGTATGCGAGAATACCTGGCCGCCTTAGATGCCGTAAAGGGTGGCTTTGGTATTGAGAATCATGATGATCTAAAGCAGACATTGCAGCTGCTATGGTGCTCATCCCTGGCTCAGCAGGCCCAACTGGAAATGATGTGGGATGAGCTGGTACAAGCGGCAACGCCAATACCCACCAAAGAGTTGCCTCAGCAATCTGCCTCAAAACCTCCTAAGGCTTCTCTGCCCCCACCTCCCCCACCCAAAGCAAATCAAACTCCTGACGTTCAGCCACAGCCGACAGTTCAACCCGAATTAGAGCCCCTGGCTCTACAGCCGCCTCTAACTCCGACAGGCATAGACGATTTACCCGAGCTACAGACCTACTGGCCCATATCCCGCCGAGCCATGGCCTATGCATGGCGTTATCTGAGACGACCTAAGCTGGATGGACCTCCCGATGTTTTAGACATTGCCTTAACGGTAGATCTAGTAGCCCAGACTGGTTTCTTTTTAGCCCCTGTTTATCGCCGCCGTGAAATCAACCATGCCAAGTTAATGCTGCTTATTGACCAAGGCGGGTCTATGGTGCCATTTCATCGTTTTAGTCGTGATCTAGTGGACACAGCTACATCAGCTAATGATTTAGCCAGTGTTAATGTTTTCTATTTTTACAATGTCCCCACCAGTCATGTATATGAGGATATTCATTTAAATCAACCTGTGGACCTGCAAGTCCCGTTAGCTCTTTGTGATACCGACACCAGTGTGCTGATATTCAGTGATGCAGGGGCTATCCGTGGTGCCCAACGGATGGAGCGAGTGCGAGCCACAACAGAATTTATTGTGCAACTTCAACAATACACCCCATTGTTAGGGTGGCTCAATCCCATGCCTGTAGAGCGGTGGGCTAGCACGTCAGCAGAGATGATTTCTTACTTGGTACCGATGGAACAGGTGGATAAAGACGGTTTTAGTAACCTGATTGAAACTGTGCGTGGACAATCGGTATCGTTGGTATAGGTACAGAGCGAGCTATGCAGCAAGACGATTCAAACTCACAGGAACAGCAGCAAGCGCAACGTCAGGTTGAGCGTTTTGTCAGTCGATTTGATGTGGATTATCGCTGGCTGGCTTACTATGCGGCGCTACCTCTGGTGCTCACACCTGAGCTGTTGCACTATCTGAGAAATCAGTTCTTACGCCACAGACAGCTACCTTGGATTGCCGAGGCGGATTTATTACTATCAGATTTATGCTCGCCGGTGGGGTATGAGCAGTATGCGATGGATACGGCGGTGCGGGCCTTTCTAATTAAAGAAATGGAAGCGGTTTTAGGCCCTGAGCATATGCGAGCTGTCGCAAAACTGCTGCTGCGCTATGTTGAACATCTTGAACTAATGAATCCTTATCTCAGTCGGCAAGATTTACATGCTCAGCAGTTGGCGGCCATGGTGTATGTCGATGAGGAGCAACAACAGGCGGCAGCGCGGCAGTTAGCCCAAGCCTATCAAGCCGTGTCTCAAACTGGCGATGGCCAGAGGTTGTCAACATCGGCTCAGGCCGAAATGGCGCGACTGTCTCGGTTAACCCAGGAGTTAGCCCCCAAACTTAAGGCTTACCCACAATTACTGGACTATGCCCGAGTGGTAGGCCGTTTGTTGACGTCACCTAAGAGCGTTCCACAAGCTGCGCTCCATAGTGTCTATGAGGTTGCCGAGGGGCTGACCCTCGCAGTACCAGATGCCTTAAAACCGTTGGAACCGCAGCCGCAGCCTCTGCCTGTCATCTCAGGATTTCCACAGCTTGAGCCGTTTGATTTTGAGCATGTTCAGTTGGTAGAGACGGATATAGCTGAGTTTCCGCCGCCCCTACAAACGGCGCTATGTACGGTCATTACCTTCGACGTATCGTCAGATGCAGAGGACTCATCAGACCTCGAACTCTTTGAGTTTGCAGTGGCTACCCTGGTCCGTCAGGGTAGCCCTATCGAATGGGAAATCCAGCGACAACAACAAAATGCTTACCGTTGGGTGGAGCCGTTATCAGAAGACATTTCTCTCGAAATGGTGTCACTTCCAGGTGACACCTTTATGATGGGCTCTCCAGATGATGAGATTGACCGCTATGGCGATGAATCCCCCCAACACGAAGTCACCGTCGAGCCTTTCTGGATGGGCCGTTATCCTATCACCCAGGCCCAATGGCGAGTGGTAGCCGCCATGCCCCAATTTGAGCGTGAGTTAGACGCCGATCCATCCCATTTCAAAGGGGATAACCGTCCTGTAGAAAGTGTTTCCTGGCATGACGCAGTTGAGTTCTGCCGCCGTCTCTCCGCCCATACGCATCGCGATTTCGGTCTACCTACCGAATCGGAATGGGAATATGCCTGCCGTGCGGGAACAACCACACCGTTCCATTTTGGTGAAACCATCATGACGTCATTGGCTAACTATCGCGGTACCGATGATGAAGAGAATGAACGCTCCGGTTCCTATGGTGATGGTCCTAAAGGAGAGTTTCGCGAAGAGACTACAGATGTTGATCATTTTGAGTATGCCAATGTCTTTGGCCTGAGTGACATGCACGGTAATGTTTATGAGTGGTGTCAAGACCATTGGCATGACAATTATGACGGTGCTCCGACCGACGGTAAGGCTTGGGAGAGTGATAAAAAAGATGCTTATCGTGTTATGCGCGGGGGCTCCTGGTTCAACTATCCAAGGCATTGCCGCTCCGCTTACCGCGACAACGTTACGCCCGACTACCGCCTCGACAATTTCGGTTTTCGAGTTGTGTGTTCCGCGCCCAGGGCTCTTCAATAGCCCTTTTCTCTCTTCCCCTTTTGCACTTTTTCAACAGAATTCAGAAGAGAGAATTCAGAAGATGGAGTGGGCAGCACTACCTGAGGCCATCAAAACTCCATAAACATATCCATATCCTCCCCATCTGGCTCCTGACTTCTGGCTTCTAACTCCTCATCCCTCATAAACGTATGCCGTTCAAACACCTTTTGCCGCAGCCGATACGTATCCCCATGCTTTAAATGCGCCTCCCAGCTCTGGAGTCTCTGTACCAAGGGTTCCAGGTCAATCTCCCCCAACCCATACTGCCGCTGCAATGCCTTCAGCCGTCGCCTGGCCCGTCGTACATTATCATTCCGCACCCGAATCCGATCCGGCAGCACCCGAAACCCCACGAAGTTAGCCCCATACCGCGTCTCAAACAGCTGACTCTTAATGGGATGCATCTTCAGCCGTAGTGTCGCCAAATACCCCT
>NZ_JAYGIG010000169.1:0-11534 GCF_034932105.1 Leptothoe sp. PORK10 BA2
GTTACCGCCTCGACGCTCACGGCGGCGGCCTAATTCCTCCTAAGCTGATGATACCCTCATATGCTCACCTTCAAGAAGTTGAAAGCTTCTGTATCAACTGATACGATTTGAATTTATAATTGCTGGAGTCCCAGGACTAAAGTTGTCAAAGCAATCAAGATATAAATCAAAAAAGGGGATGGCTCTGGCCATCCCCTTTTTTATTGCCCCCTTCTCTTTACCCCTTCGTCGCCACCCAATACTTACTCATGAAGTGGTTGGATACTGCCACATCCCTAAAGCCAGCCGACGCCAAACGCCCTGCTATATCATCGGTGCTGTAGTTACGATAATAGGGCTCATGAAAAACGTTGGGGAAGTTGTCCATCATGGGAGTAAACTCCGGATTATCCAACTTTTGGATCGAGTCGCAAATAATAAATTTGCCCCCAGGCTTGGTCACGCGATAGCACTGGTTGATCACCGTTTGGCGCACGTCTGGGGGTAGCTCATGGAATAAAAAGACGCTGACGGTAACCTCAAAGTAATCATCTAGGTAAGGTAAGGCCTCAGCATTGGCTTGGATGAGCTGGGGCAGGGTGCCGGTCTCTTTGCTCAATAATTCATTCGCTTTGCGCAGATAGGTAGGGGACAGATCAACACCATAAAGCGACGTTTGAGGAAATGCATCCCGGATCATCTTAAGGGTACGTCCGGTCCCGCAGGCCACATCCAGCACCTTGGGGCTGGCGACGGCCTGCTCACCCAAGGCACCTTTTAGGGGAGCTAAGATGCGGCGACGCATGGCATCCGCCGAGCCATTGAATAAAATCTCTACCTGGAGGTCGTAGAAATTGGCGGACATATCGCTCAAATAACCATCGGTCTGATGGTGGAAATTTTGCACATAATAGCTGGGATAGCCCTCAGTACTGACATCTGCACCAAAGTCCTGATACTGCTTCTTTTTTGAGCGCTCCCATACCCTGGGGGTATCCAACACCACCAGCGGGTAATACTTAAAAAAGTCATCCCAGGGATTATCAAATAGCAACGCCTTGGGATACACCCCAGCGTCCGCATCTTGCCAGTCAACTTCGAGCAGTTCGTCAATGCGCTGTTTCAATAGCATCAGGGTGGCAGCAGGAATATCCGAGGTACTGCCAGAAGGCACCGGAGAAACGACTTCGCGGAGTCGATTGAGCAGAGTTTTGTGGGTATAGCCAAAGGCCTGCTTGCTCTGCTGAAAGGTTTGGTAGGCAAATTTGGTCAATGTATCTGGCATGGGGAATAAAAGACTCTGGCAACTAAGATATTGGCTAAATGCTGGCTAAATATTGATTGATGGCAGCTCTCTGAATAAGGCATTGACAATGCTTTATTCAATTTAGAGCCGGTCAAGGAATATTCGCATATTCGTTATTGTAAAAGTTTGAGAAAAATAGGGGGAGGGAAATGCAGAATTGCGATGCCCTAATCCACAGCAAGCTGCGCTAGGATGGGTGGGTTACACCGACCCAGCCATAGAGGATTACTCGATGAAGCGTCTGTCCATTGATACCACCCAGATGATGCGTCGCACCGAAGACTTGATCAGTGCGGCATCTAATCGCTATCGCATCACTGTTCAGGTGGCAAACCGGGCACAGCGTCGGCGTTTTGAAGAATTTGATAACATTGACGAGTCCCGCATGAAGCCTGTGCTGCGCGCCATTGTGGAAATGTCTGACGAACTGACTCAACCTGAAATTATCGGCGAATAGGGCTGGATTTACGGAGAGCTTAGCCACTACTACACCGACCGGTCGGGTTCCCTCCGTATATATAATTAGCGAGTATTTACTGAATTATTAATCGCACTAACGCTTAGCGATATGGGTAAGCAGCTTAAGTTCTGGTTCTTGACCACCTTGACCACCTTAATGGTTTTGGCTGGCAGCATTTTACAGGTGGGGGAGCCCTTGATGGCTGCCCAAACTATAGGAGGTACGTCGACAACGTCAGGGACCCCTGCAATCACCATTGCCAATCAGTTATACCGTCAGTATCCCGATATTCCCAGAGCCCCCCAGGCCAACACCACCCTACTGAGTCGCTTTATCGAGTATCACCTCGATACCCAGGCGCGACCTGCTCAGTATCATTTTGATTGGGAGCTATCCATGGCCAATTATCTGAATATTGCCTATGGCTCACAGCCAACGGCACCTGCCATTGCTAGCCCCACCGACAAGCTAGCAATGCAGGGGCTAAGTCGCCAGCAGCGCCATGACCTCATACGGAGCCTAGAGGAACGCTTTGCCCGATGACGGCCACGATGCTCCAAGAGGGCGATGGCTGGCGGCTGGGCTGGAACGAAGAGCGCGAACCGTTCAAAGCTTTAGTCGGTGGCGAATATTGGGCACTAGAACTCACCCAGAATGAATTTGAGGATCTCCGGCGTCTGGGGCAACAACTGGCCCAGACTATGACGGCTATGGCCACCGAGCTGATGCCCGATGAGCGCATTGCCTGCGAACAGGAAACTGCTCAGTTATGGATAGAAGCTGAGGGGTTCTATCATAGCTACGGTCTGCGCTTTATTTTGCTCCATGGTCGCGGGGGAGAAGGGGCATGGCCCGCCACCGTTGTGCCTGCAGTATTAGATGGACTCGCTCGCATCAAAGTATTCTGATATGTCAGGCCGATTGTTTTAAACTAGGCATACGGCAGGGACATATTCGTAGTACGGTGGCTTCTAGCCGGAATTGGAACATTTTCTATAGCCCAAAGGAATTGGTCCACAGAAATAATTACATTGGTTCACAAAAGTGGGCCCACAGACATTGGGCAACTATTATCTATCTGATCATCAGACTGGCAATCAGGCGGCAGAACGTATATGAAAAGACTAAAGGTCGTCAGTGACACACAATTTAAGCAGCGTCCTGGGCTGTCAAACGAGCTGTCGAGACAGGAAAAGGTATTTGTTGCTAATGGGACAGAGTTTGACCTAACGAACTCAGATGTTGTGCGGGACGGGCATCTGAAGGTGACGCTGGCCAAGCCATTAGGGCCGGAAAATCAAACCAGCTGGTACGTTTATAATCCGGATGTCAGGGTCTATGACACTAGCATTAAGCTGACGGTGACCAGCGATACCCTCTTTAAACAGCGACCGGTTTTGTCAAATCAGCTGAATGAGCGGGAAAAGGTTTTTGTTCCCAATGGTACTGAATATTATTTGCAGTCCTATCTACCGGCAGAAGGGCAACATGTGAAGGTTGCGATCGCAAACGCCTTCCTCGGTCCCGAAAATCGTACGGTCTGGTATGTCTACAAACCGGACATTCGCATTATCGGCGACACCATTACCCTAACCGTCACCAGCGACACCCTTTTCAAAACGTCGCCCCAGATATCATCTCAGCTCAGCAATACCGATAAGGTCTTTGTCAAAAACACCACCGAACTAGAACTAGTCAGCCACGAATTAGCCCCAGGTAACCACATCAAAATAGAGCTGGCCGAACCCAGTTTTAGCAACCGGCCTGAACTAATCTGGTACGCCTATAAACCGGACCTTCAGATCGAGGGTAACGAAAAAGAAAATCAACCCAAAAATGAAACCCCAGCCCCCAAACCCACTGGCCCCTACGTTAAGCTACCAGGATTTAGCGGCAACTTTTACCTAGCCCAACCGATTATTCCCGGCGGCAGCTTTACCTGGGGAGAAGCCACCCACGGAGGCAGCCGCATTCCAGTGAATCGCGATGTAGTCTACGGCATCATTCGCATTGCCCGAGTGATGGAAGAGGCGCGCAATCGTCTAGGAGGACGGCCCATCACCATCAACTCCTGGTATCGTGACCCGGTAACCAACCGACGGGTGGGTGGCGCTAGTCGATCGAGCCATTTAAACGGCGACGCGGTGGATTTTGTGGTCCCTGGCATTCATCCCTACGATGTCTACGATCGGTTAAATCGGTGGTGGGGGTCTAAAGGTGGACTAGCCAGCGCCACTGTGTTTACCCACATTGATGCGCGGGGTTACTATGCTCGCTGGAGCTACGGATTTTAGAACTGGGTATAGCACCAACCCAGTTATATAGAGATAGCTTTACCCTCAAAGTTCACATCATCGGTCAAAGCCATCACGATGAACGATGAAACGAGTTTTCCTCAAGGGAACCGGGATGGCCGTAATCCAAAGCGGTCGAAAGGCTGGTTGTGGGTGTTGGTAACCCCGTTGGTGAGCTTTTGGATGCCGTTTGATGCCTTATTTTGTCAGTTTCTGACAGACAAATGACCGTTTCAGGCAATGGTATACCCACTGGTTAACCATCAGTTTAAAACACAAAAACCGCTGATATCAGCGGTTTTTAGTCAATCGGAGCGGCGGGATTTGAACCCACGACCCCTACTACCCCAAGGTCATATTCGATAGAGTTGCAACCCTTGGTGTGAAAAGCCTTCAGAAAACCATGGAAAAGCATCATACCCAAATTGTACCTATTTTGGGCCAAAATTGCCCCGATTAAGTGTACAGTCCTTAGGTGGTTTTTGGGCGATGACGGCACCTACTGGCATGGTGCAAAAGTAGCCGTTTTCGGGTAACACTCGCATGACAAATTAGGCCCTCATGACGGTGATGACCTGGCTTCCGTCGGTGTTTCTGATTAGCGTTGTTGGAAACGCTGAAATCCCAAGAGTTCTAACCAATCAGGATGGCTTTCTCCCGTCACCAGTTCGGTTGGACTTTTGCCTACCCGCTCTTCACAGTCACTGCGCATGAACTGACGATGATTGAGAAAGAATTGCAATAGATTGAGAATGTCGTTGCTCTAGGTCACCTCAGGCAATCAAGTGGGGAGGGACGCATGACTGAAATTGGCAAAAAAGTGTCACCTCGTTTTGCACCACGCCCGATAGCGCAAGCGCTGACTTGTCAGTTCGCAACCGAAACCGGGCGCACTCCCAGCGATGTGGTTAAGGAAGCTATTGGGCTATATCTAGAGAAAACTGATCCAAACGGCGTAGCATCAATGGCGCGGCGACTCGGTACCTTAGAGAAGCAAGTCAAAAAGCTAGTGCAGCTGGTGTAACGATGGCCCTGATCATCCCTGACGCAATTCCATCGAAAGCCAGTCAGGGCGAGCAGTTGCTATTCAAAATTTTAAGTACGCAGCTGCCGGATAACTTTATCGTTTGGTACGAGCCCAGGGTCAAAGACCTATACCCTGATTTCATCATTCTTGGCCCTGACTTTGGGCTGCTGATTTTAGAGGTCAAAGGCTGGTATGCCTCACAAGTGGCACGAACGCTGAGGGATCATTTTAGCCGGTACACCTACCTAATACTGCTTCAAAGAGAGAGTTCCACTGAGCTCTGCAGATGCCGAAGTTACTGGCATAATCTTTTTTTATGTTCTGTACAAGAACACATCTGAAAAGAGCAACCTCTAGTAGGTAAAAGTAAATTAGAGTCGCTCAAAGAAAAGCTATCAGATAGATTGAATGAAGGGTAAGGCGTTATATCTTCACTGGGTGAGATCATGTCTGATAAATTGTTAGAAGAACGAATAGCTGTCAGCATCTGTAAATGCTGCTGCACGCCTAAAGCTAATTGAATCATTGACAAATCAGTTAGGTCAATAGGCCCCACATCTGACAACAGTACAGGGAGCAGCAGAAGCCTGTATTTCAAATTGCCATTACACAAATCAAGATGTCGAGCTGCTTGTGACGACCGCAAACCTATAACTTTTCTTGAGAACTGATTATATCCAGCCTTTATCAGTGGGCTTCCAGCCTGGTTAGCCACTGTACTCAGTGCAACTGTAATTGCTACTTGAAGCAAATCCATTGTGAACTCCAAAAATAGCTAAACGATTTAGATTTCTATTGTGGGTACGGTCTGAATCAAAAGAACTAACCCCTCTCTTCCAACAACATAGACAACATCACCAGGATGAAAATAGCATCCAGATTGAGCCGCCCGCGCCCTCCAAAGGATACTTTTATAGCGAACCCTCCATTCACGTCCAGAATGAATTACATCATCTACTACTGCTTCATATTGAAGATTGGTAACATTCACAGGTAGAGTGTTGTACGTATTTGTAGACTTGTTTTGGTTTTTAGACCGAGGCAAAAAATTAAACATTCCATTCATCACTACTAAACAGCAAGATTGTTCTTTGAGAAACTTAAAGTTCCTTGAATTAATAGACTGATCCCCAACCACTTCATCAGTAAATCACTTGCTTAAAGAGTAGCTGTAGGTATATCTAATTAAAAAGAAAGTTTATTTTTGAAGAACCCTAAATATTCTTGAGAAACCAAATAAATTATGCTAGCCCAAAAAAAGTTGGGTTTAGCAAAAGTTTTTTTGGTTTCTATGTTCGTTTAGCTCAAGAAAAGATCTGATATATTTTGGCTATCTCGATAAACAGGAGGCAGGCAATGCCTACACCATCATCTAAAGAGCGAGATCGCCATAGAGGCAAAAAACTTAAACAGAAAAGAAGAGAGCAAGAAATCACACAAGACCAAATTGCTGAGAGGATAGGTGTTACCCCTCAGACGATACGTAATATGGAGAATGGTGAAGGCTGGAATCAGATAGATAAGATTGCAGCGTTATGTGGATGCTTACATATAGAAATAAATCAATTAGCCAATCTTGACAAAGAAGAAAAAGGAGAAGAAAATTTAAATTTAGGAAGTGATAAATTGCCTGTTATATCTAAAGGAGAACTTATTGATTTAATTAGAGAATGCTTAGAAACAGACAAAGCTCTCATACCTAAATCAATAATGACAACTGAAGAAAATATCGAATCCTATAACTCTGAGGTTTGAAGTATGGAACTGACTCGAACAAGATTTCTAATTGATGCAGATCTGTTCATAGAAAGTATCTTAAATCGCCAACATACATGTAACAACTTGAGCTCTATTTGGAAGTTGATTCAATCAGAAAGAATAGAAGCATATGTTACAGAGATAGGATTTGATCGATTAAATGGAATTACAAGAGCACTTTCAAAATCAGAGGAAACTGCTGACTTCTTAACTAGCCTATTTGAGCGAACTATTAAAATCATCTATCTCAGCCACCGAGTTATGCAACAGGCGCGAGGCATAGACATAGAAGACTATGAATCAGCAGTTGAAACATTAGTAGTCAATAATTCAGATTTAGACTTGTCAGGAATTATTACACACTTACCAGAAATATTCAGGCAAAAATTTGATTCAAGCATTCACATAATGACACCATTTCAAATTGAAGAATTTTTTGAAAATGGCCAAGAAATAAAATCTAAAAACCATGATGAAGTAATAAAAATTCCTTCATTTGCTGATACTAAATATGAATCTGAGACCCAAAACTATCATGAAGAAAATGAAAATGGTTTTATTGGTAGAGAACTAGGGGTATTTACCATAAAAAATGCTCTTGAGAAAGATCGTCGTCAAGTGATTGCTATTAAAGGAGATATTGGAATTGGAAAAAATCGTATTGCATTAGAGGTCGCTCGCCTGTGCTCAAAAACATGTAATCTTAATAGATCATCTAATCTATCAACATTTGACATGGTCATTCATGTTGATTCACCATATATATATGAGAATTTTGATTGGAGTTACTTGGGATATTTATCACGAACAATATCCCAAGCTACAAATGAAATATCTATCAATTTTTCTACTCCACAAAAGCAGTTAGAGTGTATTTATAGAAGTCTTTCATCTCAAAATACTTTAATAATACTAAGCAATTTAGACACTGCATTTATATCAAAGAATGAGCTTGATCTATTTTGCAAAGGTCTTCCAAAAAACGTGAAAATAATTATCACATCTTGCGAGGAAGATTTTGACTTTTATAGCGTGACACTATCATCAATGGCTAAAGATGATGCTATCGACTTAGCGGTAGACATTATAGATTCAAATCATCTTGTAATAGAGAAAGATGAAATCGATAATATAGTAGAGAGCTGTTCTTATAATCCTCTATTAATAGAAGCTACATTGCTTATAGCGGAAAATTATCCTGATTATGGTAACTGGAAGACATTGACAAGAAAGACGCCTACTCAAATACAAAGAGTACTGATTCAAAACCTTTTCGAGTCAATTAGCCTGCCTCTATCTCGTGAGATTTTGAAGCTCCTTTCATTTGCGAATAGATCTTTTCAAAAAGAAATTTTAGTTGATTATGCACAAGAAAATTCAATTAGTTCGAAAAGAGTTTATGCTAGCTTAGCTCAATTATGTCGTCTAAATCTTGTATCTGAAGAGAAAGGAAGATATACAATAAATTCGATTATCCGAAAATTAATTACTCCGGTAATAGCTAAGGAATTTGGATATGCGAACCGAATATATGCAAAATTAGCTAAAATCTATATTAAGTTCACGGCTAAATATGGTGGCGTTGACTGGGGTGACTGGTATACAAACTACGACTTAATAGATTCAGAATGGGAAAATATTCAGATTATCCTTTACTGGTGTAAATATAATCAGCGTTATGAAGAGTTAAAAACTATTTGGGACAATGTAAATCACTTTGCTGATTTATACGGATACTGGAAAGACCGCTTGATATGGCTCGACGAACTCTCTGATATCTTCAAAGACAAAGATCAGAGTACTTATATTCAAGCTTTGTCAAGAAAAACATGGACTCTTTTAATGACAAGAGATGAGGTAAGTGCTATTGAAGCCAAAAGAATCATTACAGAAGCTTGGTCAGCAAAAGATATTATGCCTTTAGTTGAACAAGTTGGCATAGCACATCACCTTTTCTTATCTCAAACATATAGCAAACAATACGAGGAGGCAGAAACAGTACTCAAGAATATGCAAAAAATCGTTGATGACTTAGCCATATCTAAAGCAGGCGATAAAAGAGTAATTCAGCGCTGTCAGATAAATTTGATTCGGGATAAAGCAAAGTTACACTCTGAAAAGCAAAATCTCAAGGCTGCAAAACGGTTTTATAAGAAAGCCTTAAAGATGTCTAAGGATATCTATTGGAATCGAGCTATTTGCTATATCTATAACAAGCTCGCTGATATAGCTATACAGGAGAATGATTTAAAAACCGCATCTGAATTTCTCAACCTCGGTTTACCGATAGCTCAACAAAATAGAAATAAACGCAGGTTGGCTGGATACCAAAAGTCTTTCTCTCAATTAGAGGCTGAACGTGGAAACGTATCTGCAACTCGACAATGGGCAAAAATGGCAGCCAATCTCTACAGCGAATTAGGTATGCCTAGCCAACATCCTACATTGAAAAAACTAATTGAAAATACACGTATGTAAACGATGAAGCCTTCAGGTAATAGTTAAGAACGCTTGCGATAATCCCAAGGCTTTTTGGCATTAGGGTTTTGCCACAAACCCGTTGACGCCTCCTTAGCAATCTGCTCAGCTCTCACCAAAACGTCTGGCTGTGGGCAGCTGCCCGAATACTTCTCATAGTGATAGGCCATCCCATCCAACACCATTTGAGAGTTCAGGTGAATCTCTGTGTCATCCTGGAGCATCACAAACAAGTCGGCCACCGTTCGCCCGTAACGGTCTTTCTCAATCGGTACCACACCGATAGAACCATCACCTTGAGCAACTAGCGATCGCAAATGGTCCCGCGCCTCAACGCCTCCGGCCTGGTCCTTCTCAGGCGCATCGATGCCGCATAATCTAATCTTCAGCTCCTGGTCACCACGCTCAACCCGTAGCGTATCGCCATCGTAGATAGAGCCCTCAACTACCTGGTAGTGCTGTGTATCGGGTATGGCTTCGGATCAGGTTAGCGGCTTCGAGTTCCAGAGTTGCGATCGCAATCCGCTCACGCTGCACATCGCCACCGCCCAACACGTTCTGAATCAGCCGAATCGGGTCCAACGTCAGATAGTTCGTCCACTGCCGCGCCACCGCGTAGTCCTGTCGCTGGGCTGTGAGTTCCAATTGTCCATTAATCGCCTCAATCTCCGATGATTGCGCTATCGCCTGCTGGGTTAGCTCCGTCAGGCATTCCATTGAACTGTCCAGGCACGGCAGCGCCAGCGCCGGTGCGGACCATAAGAGTAATTTCAGCAGACAAAAGCCCGTCAGCACCCTGACCCAGCCACTTGACGCGACGGATACGACCTTCGTAGGGGCTACGGACCACGGATAAAGTTGCGATCGCATTTTCTACCTCATCTACCCTGAGCTGCGTTTGGGCGAGTTGAAAATCCCGGTCCCGTAAACGCTGTTCAAAGTCTGCCCACTGCTGCTGATAACTCAGCTGTGCATGACCACGACTGCTCACATCAGCGGCTAGCGCTCGGGAGTGTTCATACTCCGCCGTCGAGCGTTTACCCAGCGCTAGCTGATAGTCACGCACAGCGGCAGTGTGGTTACGTTGCAGCTCGGCTAGCTTCGCGGTTTCGTGCTCCATCACTAGCGGGTCAAGATTGGGCAGCTGGGCCAGGTAGTCTAGCTCCTCACGTTTCGTCGTTATCAACGCTTCGGCCTGGTCTACGTCGGCCTTGGCGCGGTCGATAGCGGCGGTTTGCTCTAGGTAGGTGGGCGTTGCGATCGCAGGCGGTTGCGGCGGGGGGAGCGGTGGCGTAATGGTGGACTGCTCCAGGCGTTGCAGCGTCAGGGTTAGCTGTCGGAGCTGGGCTTCTAGGCGGTTGCGATCGCGGGTGCGGTCGGCGATCAGTTGGCCCACGGCGATGCGGTCGCCTTCGGCTACCTTTAGGTCTTCCGGGTCAGCGACGGCTACGGTAATGGTGAGGCGGCGAGGGGCTTCGTCATTGGGTTGTTCTGGGGGAGTGACTGGCGTGATGATGCTGGGCTGTTGGGCGATGGCTACGCTGCCTACAGCTAAAAGTGCTAATGCGTAAGGAATCACCCCTTTCATTGTTTACACCTAAACCAAAAGCTCTATTGGGAGAATGCCCAAAGGAATTAAAAAGACCTTGATTAAAATCTAGAGCTTTTAGCTCAAACCCTATAAATTAGGCACACACCATAGTTTTATCAAAAATGCAGGAACTTAAATCTCTCTGGGAACGAGTAGAAAAACAAGTTATATATGTGACTCTATTCTCTTTCTTTTTCTTGCAATTCCTAGCTATTTTTAATCCCAAACTAGCCAACTTCATGGATGCGCGAGGCTCTTTACTATTAATTGCGCTCGTCCTTGTAACCATGTTTCGCTTTCTAGATGAGCGTCTCAGCAGGCAAGAACGTATTGGACTAGTATCTTCCGAAGGTTTTATAGAAGAAATTATTAATCTATTAAAGGAAAAGCGTGAACATCAATTAGTTGAAATTTTCGCAAGTACTGGAGGGTTATACTATCCAGCTATATATGAAAGCAAAGCTAAAATCCATGAGCTTAGGATTTTACTCATAGATCCCGACAACTTAACTTCACTGGACAGTGCGAAGTTCATCTCTAACTGGTGAAAGTCTCTAAAAAAGAACATCCCAGTACCCAAACGGTCTGGAATGTCCGAAACTGGCTGAAACCATTACAATCAGCCAGTTCCATTATGGAGT
>NZ_JAYGIG010000170.1:0-11292 GCF_034932105.1 Leptothoe sp. PORK10 BA2
TGTCTTTTCCCAATCCGCTTTACTGACCTCGGGAATCGATGGGAGAGCCTTGTCTTTCATCCGCTTACTCTAGCAGGTACTCTGCTGATTGAAACTCTCACAACTCAGACCCCCTGAATGCTTACGGTTTATTGGTACTCGTAGTACTCGCATTACCAAAGAGTACTTGGAAATATTGGGGCTTTCACCTTTTCGGTTTAGTAGACTTTGTAACTGCGGTTGGCACAGGATTAACCTTTTCCTTGCTTCAAGTTCCGACGATGGAAACCATTGCAACTTTTCCTGTTGCCTTAATTCCATTGTTTGGGGTTGGTATCTCAGGAGCCTCACACATCATGGCGCTAGATATTCTAACTCGGCAGACAAGAAAGCCTCGTAGTGTCTAAAGCGGCACTGTATAACAACACGATGGAGCGGGCAGTTGAAAACTTTTGCGTCTAGCGTTAAAGTTAATCTGATATCGATTATCTTTGCCGTTAGACTTCAACCTGTAGTCTCAAAGAGTAAAAAAGGGTATTATGCCAGAAATCAGATATTTACCTGAACAAGACGGACAAGGATTTGTAGATGTACGTGTAACTATGACTGGAGCGATAATAGCTCTTCCTAGCTATTTGAAGCTGAATTATCTTGGCATCAAGGTTCTCAATGGGCAGCAAAGAGACTACTTCATCCTATATGAAGGAATTTGGAAAAATAAGGAACTCAGTGTTGCTCGCATTCCTGCCGACCAAAATCGAGATGGAAAGGATTATGAACGGTTTCTCCATTGTGGTGCTGCTTCTGAAGGTTGTGTCACTGTCAAAGACATGCCTCAATGGATGGGAATCTACAGGTATTTATACAACCGTCGTCTAACAGATGGTGTCATAGGAACTATCACAGGGGATAACAGGTACACAGCGTCCGGTGAGCAGGGTCGTTAGGAGGCTAGGCACAGCGTTGATTTCTCCACAGACTTTGATCGTGAAAAATAGAGAAAACGTAATTATTCACTTTACTCATGCAAAATGAAGAGCCAGCAATTGTCTTTGACGAAGAACGCGCTTCGACCTACGACACGAGAGCAGCTAAAATTGCTCCACTGCGTGACACACTTAATCTATTGACCCGCCTAATCCTTTCTGAGCTTCCTGCGAACGCGCGAGTTCTTTGTGTTGGTGTCGGAACTGGTTTAGAGTTAATTTATCTTGCCCAGGAATTTCCACAATGGCAATTCACAGCGGTCGAGCCTGCAACTGCAATGCTTAACACTTGTCGTCAGAAAGCTGAAGCATGTGGGGTTGCGTCGCGTTGCACTTGGCACGAAGGCTACCTTGATTCATTGCCCGCATCAGCGTTATTTGATGCGGCTACTTGCCTTCTGGTGTCTCACTTTTTCATGCAGCAAGCGGAGAGGCAAAAATTTTTCAGTCAGATTGCTGCACAACTTCGCCCTCAAGGTTTTTTAATAAGTGCGGATTTAGCTTCTGATATGTCTACTTCAGACTATCAAAGCCTGCGCGAGATTTGGACTCGGATGCTGAAGTATGCCGAATATCCGGATGAGGATGTTAAACAATTTCTTGATTCTCATGGTCGGGATGCTGCTGTGCTACCCCCTCAGGAAGTTGCGTCCATCATCGCATCAGGTGGTTTTGATCCCCCTGTATTGTTCTTGCAAACTCTTTTTATTCATGCTTGGTATGCAAGGCGAACATCACTAGATTAGAATTCTTGGCGTTGCATAATATGAATATGAAACCACGGTGAAAGCGATGCAATGTCCTGAATGTGGCTCAACTGACATCACTAAGAATGGCAAACAAAAACGCCTAGGCTATTGTTATGATGCCGAGCGTCGCCACACTGTGCCGCGACGTTCATACTCCATTTCTTTCTCTACCTCATGAGCAATTTGAATACTCAAATACCGTTCTATTAGCCACAACGTCAAATCTAAACCAGAGGTTACACCTCCTGCAGTAACAATGTCGCCATCGTCTACAACACGAGCGTTGATAATCTCTGCACCAGCAGCTCTCAACTCTTCTATAGCGACATGATGTGTAATTGCTGGACGACCTTTTAGAAGACCTGCTCCCGCAACTAACATGGCACCTGTACAAACCGACGCTATTGTTGTGCCACTTTGGTGCAACCGAGAAATTGCTGCTGGTATCTCACCTCGTTGCGCTTCTGCCCATGCTCCCTGTGTAGCGCGATTCCCCCAACCCCCACCTGGCACAATCAAAATATCTAATTTCTGATCAATTCCAAGTTTGGCATCAGATCGAACTCGCAATCCGTGAGCTGCAACAACCTCCATAGAGCTACCTAAAGTGACGAGTTCTGCTTGTAAGTCAGCGCCAATTTCCGCCGCATTCCGCAAAACTTCAAACGGAGCAATCGCATCAAGCTCATCAAACCCATCAAAAATGATGATTTGTACTCTCAGCATGTCTTGTCCCCGTTAATTTTTACTTACCGACCTGACTACTATACCAACGAAATTCGGCTACTGTCTTTACCAGAATTTTGCGGCATAATGCCTAAGCTAAGAGGTTGCCGATGTTTTTAAGTGTAAGCCGATATTTTGGGCTCAATCCGCTTCAGCGACGTTGTTCGGCGGCACCTTTGGGGCGGGGCTGACGCGATAGCGAAGCGCTGACTGGTCAGTTCGCATCTGCGCACTCCAGCCATACAGAATCCCCCTTCGCTATTCACTGCAGTCGATCCGTCGATTTCTATGGGCACTGTGACAACCGGCCAATCCCCTACAAAACGTAACCTTCGCGAGTTGGCAAACCTCGCTAACCTACCGAGCACTCTGGGGTTTTGGGGGATTTGCGATCGCAACTCACGAGCCCATCGTCCTAACGCTGATGGTCTTGGGCAATTGACCTGGGATTTTCAGGACTCAACTTATGCGGTTGACAACTACTTTTGGGACAGTGGCAGTTGGAGCTCGTTGAATGGGGTTTAGCTTCTGCGATTGGGCGATTGCGCAGATCCCTTTCGCTCCGGTTGAGCGAGGGGTTAGGCAGCACTGCGCGCTCGGTCGAAGGCATCTCGTGTTTGAACCATATAGACGGCGGGGCCGTCAGGCGTAGTGATTATTCTCTGCTGCACAAACCCCGCCTTCTCGTAACAACGGATCGCTCGAAGATTGTTCGGATCGGGATCGGTTTGAATCTTGGTCACTAAGGGATCAGAGAACAGCAGTTCTACAAGCGCTCGGACGAGTTTCGTTCCTAATCCCTTGTTCAACTGGGCGGGATTGGCCAGGGACTGGTCAATTCCTCGTACTCCTGGATCGGTTTCATCTTCCCACCAACCATCTCCGCTTCCCCGTGCGACGTAAGACTGGGCGTAGCCGACCGGTTCCTTTCCAAGCATTGCAATGTACGGCGTAACCGCTTCTGCTTTTAGGATTCTTGGCATGTAGTGTTCAATCACCTCCGGCAGAGTGGGTCGCTCTTCCTCACCTCCCCACCACTCGACGATGTGGGGCCGGTTTAGCCACTCGTGAAGCATCGGCAAATCGTGCTCCGTCATCAGGCGCAAGGTTATGGGGGTGTCGTAGGCGGACATGGCATAACTTTCAGTGGAGCATCCCTATCTAATCAATCGCCGGAACAGACGGTCTTTATCGATATTCGTCGCTTTGTAATTTTTCTCTCAAGCTTTGACATCCTCGACAATCTCCTTGTCCTAACGGTGAATCACAATGATTGCAGTGAGCGACTCGATAGCCAGGACTAGAACGCTTCCTCTTGCACTTCAAACAGCGTCCTTGGCCTAATAACTTGTCGCATTTAAAACACCATCCTACTAAAGTGCGTTCAAGATGAATCGTCGTTTTTGGCATGGAGGTAAGAAGCGATGGCTCGTCCCCGAACTGCTTTAGTGCCTTTTCCAGCGCCTTTACAACTTGCTGCCGTTTGCTTTTTTTTCGTAGATAAAGCGGCAATCTGTCGTACCACCGCTGAAGCATACTGCGATCAGGAATATGGTAAAGCATTTCTTCAGTTACTTGGATCCGTGAACTCGGATGGAGTTTTTGAGAGTAGAAGTCTAAACAGGCTTGCAGTTGCTTGATTGACCAAAATCTAAAGGTAAAACCACAAACATAAACGCAATATACCCATTCTGGAATAATTGTGGGATCAGGGGAAAATTCAGCAGGAGGCGCATTACCCACCATTGGGCAATGCACTAACTGGGGGTCAAGCATTCTGTGGCTCGGTATCCAGCCTACAACGCGCTTTCTCTTCTCTTTCCAAATTCTTGCCATAACTACATTTCCCGAAGCTAAAGCTATTTAGCCATCCAAGGATTAACCTAACACTCAATACCCGTTAACATCATCACTAGCGATATGTTTACCGTTTCCTCAGCAGAGGATAACAATCTCAACCAAATCATTGATGTGATTTTACGTCATGGGTTGTTGATGGCCCAGCGCTGTATTCCAGGTAGAGATCACCTATGGTGCGAACTATGGGAACAAAGCTATATTTCTAAGCTTGATAAAGTTCCCAGAACCATTGACCTTACAGAAAATATGATATCTGGATGTTGTTGAGATAAAATCCTACGACCCAGTACGTGAAGTTACTAACAAAAATATTGAATCGTTTAAGCAATCGTACATATTCCGTGAAGTCGCCCCCAAAGGGACAGCTCTCTTTGATAGACGATACAATCATAACTAAGTTTTTTGATGGGGACGGGACTATTATCCCATCCCTTTTTTCTTTTCTGTAAAGGGTCCCACAACACCTGGATACGCCCGTTCTAAAATTTTTGAGTGTTAGCTTGAGTGATAACCTTAACGGTAAGCACCTAAATGCTTCATGAAAAAAATTTATTTTCTGGCATTTAATATTGTTAGCCTACTCAAGGTGCATCAATATTTTTACCTAAATGTCCAGTCAAATATCCGACATTCCGCATTCCCAACTGTCACAATCAGGCATTAAATCTGAAAGCCTTTTCCATAGAGACTTTGAATGCCTTAGTAGTTCTCTTGAACTATTTTAGACTATTCTCAATAGTGCCTATCTATTGAGAATGTATGCCTCTTTAGAGGCTGTAATCCATTGGCTTCGTCATTAATTATCGGATGTGCCAATTTAATGGCGGAATGTGGGAAATATAGTTAGGTATCCCTACAATACCCAGCCAATACTTCAATAATATTGGAAAGTGGTTAGCTGTAATTATAGCTTTTTAGCCTACGCTCCCATAAGAGCTACATCAGGGATAGCATCAGTGATTACTTTTTAGAAAATATTCGATCCGTTGATCTTGATCCTATGAGATTTAAATATATTTTTGGGGCTGTAATTCCAGGCATGGTTCTGGCTAGTACAATAGCCACATCTGCGTCAGCTCTTAGTCTCAATCACTTGGGTAGCTCCCAAGTTGAGGGTGGGGCAGAGATTTCTGCATTTGATACCAATAGCGCCAACCTGTTTGTTACCACAGGTGACACCATTGAGATTTTTAATCTCAGTAACCCAAGTGCACCTACCTTTGTGAGCTCCATTGATTTGACCAATCCCTCGAATCTTGGTGGATTCAAGGGCGGTAGTGTCAATAGTGTCGCTTTTAGCAATGGTATCTTGGCAGCTGCCATCGAAGCCGATGTGGCACAGGACAACGGTATTGTTGCATTTTTCGATGCCCAAGGTAATTTTCAGAACAAGTTTGAAGTAGGTGCCCTGCCTGATATGGTGACCTTTACCCCCAATGGGGACAAGGTGTTAGTAGCCAATGAAGGGGAACCTAACGATGAATATACTGTGGATCCAGTAGGATCTGTTAGCATCATTAATATCGATAACAACACAGTAAGGACCGTTGGCTTTGACAACGTCACGATTGATCCTGAAGTGCGTGTCTTTGGCCCTGGCTCTAGTCCTTCACAAGATCTTGAACCTGAATTCATTACGGTTTCTGAGGATGGTTCCACCGCCTACGTTACTTTGCAAGAAAATAACGCCATCGGTATTTTAGATCTATATACCGAACGTTTCACCTCAGTTAAGAGCTTGGGCTTTAAGGATCACAGTATTATTGGTAATAATTTTGATGCCAGCAATGAAGATGGTGGTATCAACATTCAAACCCGTCCAGTCATGGGTATGTACCAGCCGGATGCAATCTCCAGCTACACTGTCAATGGCAATACCTACCTAGTAACCGCCAACGAAGGTGATGCACGTGACTACGAAGGCTTCTCCGAAGAAGAACGGGTAACAGATCTAGTCCTCGATCCCTTTGCTTATCCCAATGCTGCTGAACTACAGTCCGAACATAACTTAGGCCGTCTGAAAACGACCAGTGCCTTGGGTGACATCGACGGAGATGGCGACATTGATCAAATTTACAGCTATGGTGCCCGTTCCTTCTCCATCTGGGATGCGACAGTCAATCTAGTCTTTGACAGTGGCGACGACGTTGAGCAAATCATTGCGGCTGAAATCCCGCAACTGTTCAACATCAATGGGGGTGAGCTCAACGAGCTTGATGACCGTAGTGACGACAAAGGTCCCGAACCTGAAGGCGTGACTATCGGTGTTTACAGAGGACAGACCCTGGCCTTTATTGGACTAGAGCGTACAGGGGGTGTGATGGTCTATGAGATTTCCAATCCTGCTGCCCCTAGGTTTGTTACCTACGAACCAAGCTTTAGCGATGATTACAGTCCCGAGGGGCTACTGTATATCGACGCAGTTGATAGTCCGATTGGGTCACCTTTACTGGTAGTTACTAATGAAGTAAGTAAAACCTTCGCGATATATCGGCTTTCCCCTTAGTCTCATTAACTCGAATTATGTAGTGATCTACAAAGTATTTCTCCAATACATTAGACCTGCATCTTAATTCCTGTTATTTCCTTATTATGATTCAGAGCCAAACAGAATTTAGCAATGTTTTGTTAAGTGTCTTACTTGGCTCTGAAAATATACTTGCATTTTTATTAGAAAAGCCTCTTTTAAAGTTTTTCTTAAAGGCTTTTTATTGCCACAAATAATTCTTCCCCCTCCTGAATCAATCAGTGAAAAACTCTTAAACAGAAATTTCGGAAAACTTGTCAGAAACTTATCCTGAAAAATCCCGTCGATAATTGTAGTAATATCGCTATAGACACTTCTAATATTTTTTCAGTTAGAAAGTCATCTAAGTTTTAACGATTTAAAACAGTCGATTTCTTAATTATCCCTTTATTAGCGATGAACTATCATTCGTTTCCAAGCATAGAGAGAACATCATAAGTTTAGAGATCTGGCTAACCGGATCAATAGTAATTTTCTGTAAAACCCTAAACAACATGCGACATGCACACTATGTTAAATAAACTAACCTCATCACTTCTATTGGCTAGTGGCGTAATATTTCTCGGAGGCTGCGGTTTTAGTCAAACAAGCTCTACTCTGAATAGTTCATCTGATGGAGCAGCTATTATCCTTACGGATGTTGATTTTGATCCTGAGTCCTTAATTCCTGAAACTCAGCCTGTAGCTGACTACCTCGCTTCAAACCTGAAGAAGAGCGGTATTACGCGAGGAGAAGTAAAAATTGCTCCAGATGTGGACACCGTCGCGGAATGGATGACTTCGGGCGAGGTCAATCTTTACTTTGATAGTGTTTTTCCAGCAATGCTGGTGATGGAAAAATCGGGAGCCACTGCAATTCTACGCCGATGGAAAGATGGTGTTCCTGAGTACAACACTCTTTTTATTGCTCGCAAAGACAGTGATCTATTAGCTTTGGCATCCCTCCAGGGGAAAATGATGGCGATGCAGCAACCCAGTTCCAGTTCAGGGTTTATGTTTCCCTTGATCGAACTTATGGACAATGATTTAACTCCAGTAGCCAAAGCAGAAGCCAATCATCCTGTTAGTGACAATGAAATTGGCTATATCTTTTCTGGAGAAGATGAAACGACTGTGGAATGGGTCCTCAGCGGTAAAGTCCAAGCCGGAGCCGTAGATAGTGAAACGTGGTCCGAGGTCTCTGATGCAGATCGATCTGAACTAATGGTCATAGCTGAAACACCCCAATATCCTAGACATCTGGTAGTGGTTGGTCCAAGTTTAAGTGAAGCACAAATTACTGCAGTGAAAGATGTCTTGTTAGATATGGAAGACTCTCAAAAAGGTCGTGCAGCACTTGTTGAGTTTAGTGAGACAGCAGAATTTGATGAATTTCCTGAAGGAGTGGATGAGGCCATTCTCAAACTTCAAGACTCCTACAATCGTGTAAAAGAGCATCTTGCTGCACAATAGATTCCTGAATAAACTTCTCTTTCAACCGTATATATCATTCTAAAAGTAGCCTTAGCCATGATTCAACAAAATGCAATAACCAATCAATCAAAATCTAATTCGGCGTTGCGTATTGTGGGCAACTGGCTAGCAGCACAGGGGCTGACACCTCAGGGAAACAGTCTAAAAATTCAACTCCTATTGACTATCCTGCCAGTGGTTTTAGTGCCGCTATTAATTGCCAGTGGAATTGGTTATCGAGTTGTGCAACAGCGAACCGAAAAAAGCATGCAGC
Source organism: Leptothoe sp. PORK10 BA2 (assembly GCF_034932105.1). Classification (NCBI taxonomy): domain Bacteria; kingdom Bacillati; phylum Cyanobacteriota; class Cyanophyceae; order Nodosilineales; family Cymatolegaceae; genus Leptothoe; species Leptothoe sp. PORK10 BA2. Next base: position 8,554 of record NZ_JAYGIG010000170.1, read on the forward strand.
GACAGTTGGAGGACCAATCGTTACTGGCCAGTGGCAGTGCCCGTGCTGTTTTAGATGAACTTCTTACCCTCCCACGTAACATTGCTACAAATCCCCTGGTAATCAACGAAGCCCTAGCTGGTGGCAATGAGGCGGCAAAAGCGGGTTTAGATCAGCTAGATATTTCAGAACTAGAGTCCAAATTCGCAGGCACCAAGTTACTCCGGAATCACCAAGCTTTAAACAAATACCTCCAAGAAACAGTTGAAACTGCTGAAATCTCAGAAATTTTAGTAACCAACCGATATGGTTTTAATGTGGCCTATAGCCGTCCGACCACCGACTTTGTCCAAAGTGATGAAGACTGGTGGCAGGGAGCTAAACAAGATGGTGTCTGGATGAGTCCACCTGATTTTGATTTTGCCTCCAAAGCTCGTACAATAGAACTGGTCCATGCCATCATCAATCCTAACGATAAACAGTTTGTAGGGGTCATTCGCGCCATATTACCTGCCCGAAGGTTTAGCCTCCTGGCCGACTATGTACAACGTACAGGGATGAGCGGTAGTCAGAGGCTCCAAATTATTGATGGTCAGACCCTAGGAATTATTGATACATTTTCTCCCGAAGGATTTCGAAAAGAAACTAAAATCATTGGTGCTGAGACCGTCGAGGCTGTCATTACAGCTCTTAATGATATTGACTTGTCATCAGATTCCTCGGCTACGAACATAAAGACATATGAGGCTCAAATTGTTGAAGCTCTGAACAGCCAGAAACAGGTGCGACAGCTTTCTGTCACCTCGTTAGAGAACAATACTTTTTTAGTTTCTTTTAGCCATCAAAACAGACTGTACAAAGTCGCGACTATTCCGACGACTAGCTGGGTGGCGATAGCATCGATGGAAGGTCGACAGATAGCTAGTGCAGGCCAGGAGCTGTTATTACTGTTTGCCGCCACAGCTATTGTACTAGGCGGATTAACATCAGCACTCATTATTTTGCTAGCTCGGCAACTTTCATTGCCACTGGCTAATTTAGCAGACTTTAGCAATCAGGTAGCATCCGGTGATCTGGCTGTTGCGGCCATCCCAGAAGGCACTCGAGAAACTCGTCTATTAGCCGGCACCTTCAATCAGCTTGTTGCCCGTACCCGTACATTGCTCACGGCACAGGAAGCAGAAACTGACAAAGCTAAACTCTTTGCCCGTATTGCTAGTGCCCATGCGAAGGATTTGCGAGCTATGCGTACCGTCGCTGAAGATGCTGCGTCTGATATACAGAAAATCTTACACGCCGATCGAGTGTTCTTTTATCGATTTAGTGCCAGTAGCAGTGGGGTAGTCGAGTCTGAAGTGGCAACAGCTAAATATCCTCGAGCCGCAAGCTACCCTAACCCAAAAACCTTAGTTCCTCCAAGTCTTCTGAAAGAAGAGATCGAAGTAACAACAACAGTGTTCGATAATGTAGCCAAGGTACTAGGCGAAGATTCAGATGCCTATCATCAGTGTATGGAACTACTGGATGTAAAGTCTAGTTTAATTGTGCCCATGGCTGTTGATGATGCGTTATATGGTTTTTGGATGGTTCACCACTGTCAGGCATTGCATAAATGGCAGCCTGTAGAAGTGGCATTTGTAGAACAATTGTCCACCCAGTTCCAGTTAGTGGTTGAACGCTTAAATTCTCTATCTGAAGCACAGGATGCCCGTCAAGTCAGCGAAACATTATCGAAAAAGTTACAGCAACAGAAAGAGGGTCTACAGCAACAAATAGCTGAGCTCACCCATACGTTCAAGACACAAGCCTCATCATTAAATTCAACACCCACAGATTTTGCAGGCAATGCCCCTGAGGATCTTTCTGATATCTTTCAGAAGACCTTCACCCATTTACTTCAACTAACCGCTAATGTAGAGCACATCAATAGTCAGCTTAAAACATCCCTCGCTCAAACTGAGGAAACCGCAGTCAAAGTAGTTGAACCGATGACCTATCAAACCCAGGCAGCTCTGGCAATGTTAGCAACCCTTCAACCACTCATTCAGACTATTCCAGAGCTAGTGGACGTAGCCAAGAAAGCTCTCCAAAGATGCCGTAGCTTCTCAGGGATTAGTAACAATATAAAACAATTGAAGACTTTGAATCAGCCCCATACTCAAAGTATCGAGCCAGAAACTGACAAGAAGTCACATGACACATCAGTGTATTTAAACTTGATTGATCAGGAAATCGAAAATATTAGCAACGCCTTAAACAAGATTCAAGTACAGATTAGTAGTGGTACTGAACATGTAAAGGATGCCCAGTACCATATGGAGGAAGTCTTAAAGGGTGAACAGCAGATTGACCAGTTGATTCAAGGTTTGTCTTTTATAAACATTAATCAATTGCAAATGACCCAAGCAGTGGATGATTTAACGAAGACCATGACGCTTTCCTCTGAACGTACATCCAGTTTGACGGAAGAAATTGACAGCGTGCTGAATACGGAACGTCGGCTATAACCTGTCCCCTAACTGCTACATAACAGGATGGCATCTATAGCCTTGGTCCCATTGGTTAAGACAGTTCGTACTAAAAATGGACTACTTTAAAACATGAACTGTTTAAGATTTGAGACAGGGTATATAGGGGAGCACGTCAACCGTTAGCCAGAGAAAAAATATCCTAGAAGGTATCGTTTCTATCCGGTCATAGCGATGACACCCGACAGCCGTCAGCAACTCGATTCCCATGTGCGCGCCATCGCGCAGATTC
>NZ_JAYGIG010000171.1:0-11201 GCF_034932105.1 Leptothoe sp. PORK10 BA2
TTACCAGCTTAAAGGCTCAGAAACGCTCGATCTTTGACTTCCTGACCGATGCGTTAAAAGCCTCTCGACATGGTTCTCCTGCACCTTCATTGATCCCTGAAGGAGACTGACCCCCCTGAATCTTTACTCGGGGAGGTGCTGGGCCAGCGCACGCAGCGCAGAAGCACGAGCAGATTCAGCCTTGATCTCACGCGTCACGCTCAGCGCTTCTGGCCATAGCTCCTCTGGGAGGTGCTGGGCCAGCTCACGCAGCGTAGAAGCACGATAAGATTCATCCTTTATCTCTCGCGTCACGCTCAGCGCTTCTGGCCATAGCTCCTCTGGGAGGTGCTGGGCCAGCTCACTCAGCGCAGAACCACGAGAAGATTCCTTCGTTATCTCCCGCGTCACGCTCAGCGCTTCGGGTAATAGCTCCTCGGGGAGGTGCTTGGCCAGCGCACGCAGCGCAGAAGCACGAGAATATTCAGACTTTATCTCCCGCGTCACGCTCAGCGCTTCTGGTAATAGCTCCGGGAGGTGCTTGGCCAGCTCACGCAGCGCAGAAGCACGAGAATATTCATCCTTGATCTCACGCGTCACACTCAGCGCTTCTGATAATAGCTCGGGCAGGCGCTCTGATAGTGCGATCAAAGCCATCGCCCGATCAGACTCATCTTGAATTTGACGAGTAATGTTAAGCGCAGGGTCGAGATATGACGATGGCAGATGTTGGGCGATGCGTCTCAACGCCAAGCCCCTGTAGGAGAATCCTTGTGTTTGGTCACGATGACGACCATAACGATCCTGGATCTGTTGAATCGCAATCAGTACATCTGGCCACACCTCGGCGAAACGCTCTGCCAGCTTGCTCAGCACATACGAGCGGTAGACCGCATCCTTAATCTGACCGATGGTCTTAATCACCTCTGGCAGCAAGGACTTCGGCATATAAAGTACAATGGCCGCAATACACTCTGCTCGTTGCCAGGGGTCTTGGGCCTGCTGCGCATAGGCCAACCCCTGAGCGGGCTGCCAAATCCCTTTCTCTACTAAAGCACCCACTAGCGGAGCGGGCACATTACTCGCCAAGCTATTCAGGGAGGCTCGCATTAAGGCATAGCGAAATAACCGGGTGAGCGTTTGGCTGGGCGATTGCCCATAGTCAGCAACGGCCTGTGTCCAGGCACGACCCAGATCATTCACAAATCCAACGGGTTTACCAATCGCATCACAGGCTTCATACCAGCCGTTACGGCCTTCCTCGTTACTCGCTTGCAGCAGTTGGTCAATCGACTCTGGCTGCTTTGCCTGCTCCATATGCCAGGTTAAATAGGCATAGATATAGCCATCATCTTTGAGTGTATGCCATCGGCCTTTCTGAGTCTTTTTGCGATAGTGCTCTAGCAGTTGACTATGGGCTTCGGCTTTGGTCAAGCCTAATCCTGGCAGTTCACCTTCTCCCAGCGGCTGCGGCGAACTCCTGAGCAGTTGCTGCGCCAAGTCGTGCATGAGGTCATGCATCCGATAGCTCGGTCGCTCATCTGCTTGCTTTGCGCCTTGCAACACTAACGACTTGGATTTAAAAATGCGCAGGATTGAACCCGCTTGCCGACCATTCACTTGCCATAGCGTTTCAGCCATCTCTTGCGTCAGGCTCACATCTTCTGGCACAACGCCTAACCAAGCAAACTGGCGCAGCTGCTCCAACGAAAGCTGTTTCAGGCTCAGGTTAAAGCAGGCCAGCAGACTGTACTTGCGACGCTTCTCCTCGTCTGGCATTTCCGTCTGACCATAGACATCTAATGTCTCTAATCGCACAATCTCAGATTGAAAGTCTTCCACCAGCTCTTGCCAGGTCACGCCATCTTCTATCTGCGAGGCCGCCAGTTCTAGCGCTAGGGGCAGGTGCCCTACCCGCTCAGCAAAGGATAGTGCCTGCTGACGGGCACTATCACTCAGCGGCTCCGATATCTTTTGCGTCATCAGCTCTAGCGACTGCTCTGGGCTCATCACACCCAGCTGGTGAAGGTGAGCACCCGAAATTCTTGCTTCTCGGGTTGTCACGAGTACACAGCTACCTTCCCCACCGACCCGGAAGGGTTCTAAATGCTCTGGATTCCAAACATCATCAACCACCAACAGAACGCGCTTGTCGTATAACAGCGTTCTTAAATGATTGGACGCTGACTCTTTGGCCGTTGGCTTATAGTCATTGTCACCTAGTGCCTGTATCCAACCGCTAAGCAGAGGCAAAATATCAGGATTCTGGCCCAGGGTCGCCCATAGGATACCGTCTGAAAAATGGCTTTGGATGTCAGCATCCCTGGCCAACTTGGCGGCAAGCACTGACTTACCAATACCGCCTAGACCATAGATAGCACTGACCACTAAGGTACCTGCTTTGGTGCCTTCACAAAGCAGGTCTGCTTTAACTCGCTGTTGCTGGTCTGGCCGCTCAACAAAGTGATCTGGGAGCGGCGGCATTTGGAGTGGGATAGTTGAGGAGCGAACCACTCTATCGGTGGTATCTAAAGTAGTGGGAGAAGAAGAAGACTCAGGTGTCTGTTCAGGCAGAGGAAATCGAACAATGGGTAAGGAGCGACCTTTTCCATAGCGGACAAGCTCTTGACGACTTCCTTTTAACGCCCGACGCAGGTAGTCGACCAGGAGATCGCCCGTAATACATCCATCGGGATCTGCATTCTTTGGGGACAGGGCCTCTAGGAGCGCACCCGTAAAGACGCTATGCTCCTCACTTTTTTTGGCCCAGGCTTCTTCAAATCCACGACAGGCGGCTATTAACCAATAATCTTGATGAGCACTAAACGCTGAAAAGCTCTGCTCTACTAGCGCACTTTCGATGAACTCACCGCTATGGCAGGCATCGAGAAACATCACAAGGTTACTCAGATTCGACGTTCGAATTAAGTCATTCAGCTCGGAAAAGGCAATCGCTTTTGACTGGCGTTTAAGTTGACCGGCTTCTATCTCAATCTCACAGTCAGAGGTTGCTAGATGACCTTTCTTTCCACCAAGTCCCTGCGTCGCAAAGCCATGGCCTGTGAAATAAATCACAACCTCGTTTCTAACAGCTTGCTCGGTGATCAATGTAGTCAGCGCTGACTCTAGTTGCTCCGCTGATACGCCGCCTTTCAAGACCTTGACTTGTTCACAGCCGCCATAGGTTCTTAGTAGTGCGGCGATCGCTTCTGCATCACCCACCGGTTTACTGAGATTCTTAAGATTTTTATACTCAGATATTCCAATGACGAGGGCGTAACGAGCCATAGGTACTACTGCTTTTCAGGAAAGTGCCGATTAATGCGCATATTCCTCTTAAGATAGCCGATAGTCTGAATATGCTAAAGGTGAAAATATGACAGATGTAGATCGCTTGGTTTTTGAAGATGAGCAGGGCAATGACTACACCCTATTCATAGAAGCAGCGGAGCCTCTAGATTTGCCTGATTCGTCACCTGGTGACGATGACGATGACTATGAACGAATGGGGGCAGGCGCAGACATCGTTAAGGTGAAGCTCAGTGAAGTACATGCCAAGTTACAAAACTATGCTCGCTACGCCATCGGCGCTTTTCAAAATGTGCCTTTTGCCGATGTCGAAGAAATTACACTGAAGTTCGGCGTTAAGATTTCCGGTTCGACCGGCATACCCATTCTCACCCATGGCTCGGTTGAAGGAGACTTCCACATCGAAATCAAGTGCAAGCCAAAACAGAAAGAACAAAATTAAGAAAAAGACAATGTACCTGGTTCTTGCGAATTTTGTGGAGTAGGCCTGAAGTGCCCTTCCCACCTGAGCTGATCCATCACGGGCATACCTTTCGCCACTTCCCCGATGCCGCATTGACCAGTATCGAGAACTATCCAACAAGCCCAACCCAATAAGTTTCTCGAACCGGAGAGATTCTTGACGGCTTAATGCTTTACGAGAAAAGAACCGCACCCAGTTGCGATCGTCACTTCTTCCGGTCAGCTAAGTTGTCCCCCCACTCGTGGGGGTGAACCGTTTACGGTTACAAAGCTCGGCGGGACGGGGATCGAAGCTTTTAAGGCACCGCCAAGGACTTGCTTAGTTGCTCTTATAAGCTTGTGAGAGCTGTTTTGAAATTAGAAAATGCTAAATTTATCTCATTACTAAGACACGGATCTATAGCTTCTTTTTGTCTACCTAATTTTTCTAAATCTTGGCATAGGGTCTGAAGAACTGTGCCTCCCAATGCCCCACTACTCGATTTTAGGGCATGGGCATTGAGCTCTATTTGTTCATGATCGCTTACTTGAATAGCGTTAACAATTTTATTAACTAACGTCGCAGCTTCGGTAATAAAAAGTTCACGAACACTAAAAAAAGATTCTGATTCTAATCCACCTAATGCTGCCAATGTTGATTCAAGCACCGCTTTATCTAAAGCTGGAGTCTGAAAAGTTTTAGCCAAGGGCTGTACCTGCCTTAATGCAGTGACTAAATCAGGCACATGAATCGGTTTGCTAATGTAGTTGTTCATGCCAGCCGCTAGACACCGATCACGGTCACCCTTCATAGCATTGGCTGTTAAAGCGATAATATGAGGTCGTTCAGTTTCAGTCCAATATTTACAGATCTCGGCTGTAGCAGTTAGGCCATCCATTTCAGGCATATGGACATCCATCAGGATTACATCATAGGTTTGTCGCTTTAGGGCATCGATAGCTTCATAGCCATTCCCTACTAAATCAGGGCGATAACCCATTTTCCCAAGCCATTGACGGATCAACTGTTGATTTACTAGATTGTCTTCTGCAACTAAGATTTGCAGAGGATGTTGTTTCGCTAGAGTACTATCTAAAGTAGATTTATTTGTTAATTCAGGTGCTTGAATCTTAACAGGCTGATCAATAAATATCTGGTTCAGCGCATCATATAAATGGGATTGTTTAATTGGTTTATTAAGAAATGCCTGAAAGTTAGCCTTCTTCAAGGCGTCTGAATTGAGTTCTGGTCTTCCTACAGACGTTAACATTATTAAAGGGAGCGTTTGCCCATGAGGCTTAGTGCGAATTTGATTAGCCAGGGTTAACCCATCCACTTCTGGCATTTGCATATCAAGAATGGCTATGTCAAAGGAGTCCTGATGGCAACTGAGTATACCTAACGCTTCATAAGCCGACTGGGCAACTGTTGGCTGCATTTCCCAGGATTGAGTTTGAAGGGTTAAAATTTTACGATTGGTGGCGTTATCATCTACGATAAGTACTCGTTTTCCTTTAAGTTGATACGGAACCGAAGCAATTTCAGATTCTGATAGTGGGAGAACTTCAGCAACAATTGAAAAAGAAAAGCAAGAGCCTTTTCCCAGAACACTAGTTACGTCCATAGTACCTCCCATAAGTTCACAGAGTTGCTTACTAATCGATAAGCCTAGCCCTGTGCCACCGTATTTTCGAGCAGTTGAAGAGTCTACCTGACTGAAGGATTTGAAAAGCCGATCCATTTTATTGGCAGGAATACCAATACCTGTATCTTGTACTTCAAAATGGACATTAATGTAATCCTTCTCGATATCCTGTTCTCTGTTAAGTGGAAGGGTTGGTGTAAAAGGTGATGTACTTACTTTAACTAGTACTTCTCCCTCATGGGTAAACTTGATTGCATTTCCGACCAAATTTACTAATATTTGGCGTAGACGTGTAACATCGCCTACCAATCGGTTAGGTGTGCCTAATTCAGCTAGATAACCCAGCTCTAGGTTTTTTTCAGCAGCTTTACTAGCCAATAAATCTAGAGATTCCTCAATACAAGTTCGAAGGTCAAAAGGACATTCTTCCATATCGAGTTTGCCTGACTCAATTTTTGAAAAATCAAGAATGTCGTTAATGATGATGATCAAAGAATTACAGCAGTTTCGAATTGTTTCTGAAAAGTTCTGTTGATCTTTGGTGAGATTAGTATCGAGTAATAAGCCAGACATACCCAAGATTCCATTCATAGGGGTACGGATTTCGTGACTCATATTAGCAAGGAAGTCATTTTTAGATTGAGCGGCGGCAAGTGCTTCATCTCTTGCAATCTCAAGCCCAACAAGGTTGTCCTGTAATTGATCAGCCATTCGATTGAGAGCTTGGCTAACTTGCCCAACTTCATCTAGATACTTAATTTGGATTCTTTGTTCCAAATTTCCTTGTTCAAGTGATTTAGCAAATTTGATTAAAGCCTTTAGGGGGGAATATACCTGCCGGTTAAAGAGGACAATTGTTATTAGGCCTAATAGCAAACTTACAAATACTGCTATGTTGATATTAAATAAGATTGCTGTAACACTTTCTTGGCGTAATCGTTGATGTGAGAAACCCAATCGAACTTCACCTAGAGGCATCCCATCTAATTCAATGGGGGTGCTTATGTAATGTACTTGAGGTAAAGAGTTTAGAGATTGAATAATATCTAATATTTCTTCGGATGAGCTCCTAGTATTCTCTAATTTAGCAGGGTCAAGATATTGTGTGATTGCCTGTCCTTCATTGTCGACGATCACACTGTAAACGATATCAACGTCTTCTGTCGTCTTTTGCATTAGCGTTTCTAAGTACAAAAGATCGAGGTTTAATATTGCTTCTGGAACAACACTACTAAGAAAATCAGCTTTGCTTTCTACTTGATGCTGTAAACTTTTTATTTGGCGTGATTGGGTTCGCTGAACCTGAACTAAACCAAAGGCTAATTGCACGATTAGCACAAAAGAACTTGCAATGGTTAAGTAGCGTAGCGCCAGGCTTTGTTGAAACCGTCGTAAAAGTTTCTTTTGTAAACTGTTCATAGCAGATAAGTCCTTTTCACAAACAGCTAGAGATTTTTCACTTGAGAAAGATTTTTTTGTTTCATGAATATACAGAAAAAATCTTCTAAACCTGTAAAGGTGATATCACTGAGCATTGTTGTCAACATCCCAGCTCTTTAGCTTTAAAGTTTGAATCAGGTCATGTAATTGGCTGTAGTCCTCTGCTGGGTCAAATCCATCTACTTTTAGCGCTGCTAAAGCAGGATGTTCAGGTGAAAGTTTACCTAAAACCGTTTGGACTTGCTTGGCTAAATCGGGATCAGTGTCGGATAAAGCTGCAATTGGCCATTCAGGATAAAGTTCTGTAGTGTGAGAATAGAAAAAGTCATCTTCTGCAACATCTATAATGCGTACTTCGTCTGAACTGGTAAGCGAACCTTTGTTGACCATCTTTTCAAGGTGGCCAGTGCGAATAAATCCAGCGTCAATTTGGCCATTGAGCACAGCTAAGACAATATTATCCTGAGACTTATTCTCAATAAAGCTACTGAAATCTTTGTAAGGGTCAAAACCATTTTGGAGCAGATGGTAAATTTGAAATATACATCCTGCTGCTGCTGTCTCGAAATTAATGCAAGCGGCGCGTTTACCTTTTAAATCTTCGATCGTAGTGATTTTACTATCACTGTCTACTATGATTAAGCCACCGAATTTCGTACCAGTTTTAGAGTAGGTGTGAGTCAATAAAAAATTTGTTTCGTACAGCCTCTGAACTTGGACGGCTGCCAACGGATTATTGGTTATAAAATCTAACTTGCGCTCTTCTACCTGTGTGAATTGACTATCTTGTGAAAGAATCACTAGTTCTACCGGACGTTGGATCTCAGATGATAGATAGTTCATCAGAGGAGCATATTGTTCATTGACTGATACTGCACTATCAATCGCTAAAACGCCAAAGTAAACAGGCTCATCGTTGGCAAGAGTATTCGTTTGTGGCGTACTTGTTTGTGGCGTACTTGCTTTATTCGTGTCTGTGTCTTTTAAAAGAGAATCATTTGAGCTACACGCTGTGCAGAGAAGTGTTAATAGTAAAGGAATTACTTTAAGGTTAATAGACCGAAATGAGGGAAAACACATAATGCCTTAAGTTATAGTATACAAAGTTTTAGCGGACAGATATTCAATAATATTTCCGCATGGTTCTATAGATGCTCTGTAGATATAGTATGCCTTTGCTATTTTGAAAACTAACAGAAATTGTATTAAAGATAATAAGTGCGATTAAGTGGGAACGATTAGAACGAACCAATGGCATCATCCGGCAACAGACTAGCCGTTGGCGTCGACGTCAGATAGTTAGAAACTGTGAGTTTATTGAATCTTTCAGCGTTATGAGCGAAATAGGGAACGTTAATTATAAATAAGTAGGCGAACATATAAATCTAATATCCTAAAGCCTGGAAACCCCTGTTAATAAAGGGTTTTTCTGAAATGGTATCTTGTAAAGGATTGAGTCCACCTACTCCTTTAGTTTGATTTAGAACAATATGCTGTAGTCACGCTTACCACAAATCTAAAAACCATGGATGGATCATTAGATGTATCTCCTGCTTCAGAGCGTGTGCCATTAATTTTAATTGTGGACGATGACCCTATCTCAAACTTGATGCTTTCTGAAATCTTACGCAAAGATGGTTATCAGACGCTGGTTGTTGGAGATGGTCAGGCTGCTTTAGATATATGCCAAAAAGAACTGCCGGATATTATCTTAATGGATGCTGTCATGCCTGTGATGAACGGTTTTGACTGTTGTCGCTCAATACATATATGGTACGGTGATAGTTGTCCTCCAATTTTGATGATTACGGGTTTAAATGATACTGAGTCAGTAGAGCGTGCTTATCAGGCAGGAGCAATAGATTATGTAACCAAACCCTTCCATTGGGCTGTGCTTCGGGGGCGTGTTCGTCAGGCCATCAGTGCTAATCTAGCTCATCAGAAGCTTAAACAGGCCTTAGGAAAAGAGAGATTACTCCTTCAAGAACTTAAGATTGCTAATCACAAACTTCATCAGCTTGCATCTACTGATGGCCTGACTAGTATTGCTAATCGTCGTGTATTTGATGAAAGACTTGAATCTGAGTGGAAGAGATTATGTCGGGAACAATCGCCCCTGGGGCTTATTCTGATCGATATTGATTGTTTTAAGGCATACAACGACACTTACGGACATTTAAATGGAGATAAGTGTTTATGCCAAGTTGCTAATATCATCCACACCTGTGTTCGTCGCCCTGCTGATGTGGCAGCTCGCTATGGCGGAGAGGAGTTTGCATTAATTTTACCCAACACAGATCTTGAAGGTGTCATCTGTGTTGGTAAAGCCGTACAGAAAGAGCTTCAAAAGCTTGCTATTCCTCATGCTTCATCTATAGTAAAACCTTTCGTCACCGTAAGTATTGGCGTTGTGGCTGTTTTACCTACTCTTTCTAGTTCGCCTCAAACTCTGATTAGTTGGGCTGATCAAGCATTGTATGATGCTAAAAATAATGGTAGGAATTGTGTGGTTGCTTTTACCAGTTCTGTGATCAACGGGTGAGAATCCTTCCATCAGGCGGAATCATTACCCGTTTTTGATGGTGCACCTCAAAGTCCTTGTTGTCCGATGCGATCACCTCCTGCCAGCACTAATTCCTGAACATGAGCTTATATTGAGACTCTATTTTCGAATTAATCGAGGTGTTCTAAAGCCACTAATAAACCCATAAAAAATAGCTCTGACAATGCCCGTACTAATAGGGTATTTCAAAGCTGATTATGCTTGTTGAGGAGAGTTTTTCGAATTGAGATCTTCTTTTGAGTTGTGGCAGTCCGAAATACTGATTAAATTCCAGGGATTTCAGACAGGTCACACTTTAATTCTTCTACCGAGAAGTTGGTCATACCTCTCTATTGTTTAATAGTAAAAGAGAACCCTTTTTGGTTAGCCATGGCACAAACGACTCGGGGTTTGGCGCTGTATTTAACCTATCCCGTAGGTTTGGTTCGATTTGAGCCTCGCGAAAAAGCTTAGCAACCTGTTCCTTCGCCATAATTGAAAGTGCCCACTCAGTAATGGAATCGGATCTAACAAGAAAATTTCATTTATGTATCCTTTCTACCCCGTAGCAGCCACCTATGGGAATCGTCAGAATTACGGAAGTTTTCCTGATGCGAACTGGCTAACATAACAAAAAAAGTTGACGTCAGAGATCAATCATCACTAGGTAATCTCGCCGCATCAAACTGGTGACGACCTTACTCCCACAAAAAAGCCCCTGCCGTGGCAGAGGCTTAGAGTGTGTGTAGGGAGAGTCTGATGAGATAAGGGTGCCTCATGAAAGGTAATGAAGCTTCACTGACGCACGGAGACACGCTAGGCACCCAAACTTGGCTAGCCTAAGCGCGCTCCGCTCTGTCAGCGGATGACGGACTTAGTACGAGCATCCAGGGCATCGAGGCGAGCTTCCTGAATGTTGTCTACAGTCTTGGTACGAGCATCCAGAGCATTCAACCGCTCAGCCTGAATATCTTCAACGGCTTTGGTCTGGTTGTTCAGGTGCTCAATCCGTAGCTTATGAACGTCGTTCTTAGTCCGAGCATCCAGAGCGTTTAGGCGCTCAGCCTGGATATTCTCAACGGCTTTGGTCCGAGCATCCAGGGCATTTAAGCGCTCAGCTTGGATGTTCTCGACAGCCTTAGTGCGAGCATCTAGGGCCTCTAGCCGAGTAGCTTGGATATCTTCGATGGCTTTGGTCTGGTTGTTCAGGTGTTCGATGCGTAGCTTATGGACGTCGTTCTTGGTGCGGGCGTCCAGGGCTTCTAGGCGAGCGGACTGAATATTGAAGCTAGCGGGCTCAACGGCGGAAGCGATAGGTGCCAGAGCGGCGGAAGCAACGAGGACGGTTAAGGCAGAAAGGATAGTGCGTTTCATGGTTAAAGCTCCTGGGTGAATCGGTGAAGTGTGTTTACTTGCTTCATTGATTACAAGAATGCAGGAGCTACCTGAACGTCATCTGACGGGTACCTGAGGGTTGCTTAAGGGGTTTCTGAGTTTAGCTGAGGAATTTTGGTGATGTGGGTCACAGGTGCGTTGCGGGTTGCGATGAAAGTCACATATTCAGGTTCTGAGGAAGGAAGTGATAGCTCTCCTGACTTATCCAATACCTCGCTAGTCCGAGGGGCATACCGTACCTTTATGTACGGTAATCATCATGTAACTAGGTTGTTGTTACCACATTAAACCGGGTAGTATGGCTTCAAATCAAATGTACTAGGGGCGTAACCGGTCTCGCGCTCTAACTCAAGCAAACAGGGGCCAATCGACTGCACCGAGTAGGTTTCGGTGTGGATAAAGGCGTTCAGTTTCATGCTGAATGCGAAAATGAGTAAACGCTTGCCAGG
>NZ_JAYGIG010000172.1:0-11003 GCF_034932105.1 Leptothoe sp. PORK10 BA2
CCGACGACGACGCTATGGGCTGCGATTCAATTTGATAGCGGCACTCTACAATTATGAACTCAACCTTGCCGAAGACTGGCAGCAAAATACAGCAATTTAGCACATAATCATTTTTGCAAGAGGTCTAGTAACTTACAGCCGGAGCTAAGGGTATTGACTAGACGAGCCAGTAAAGGCGTTTCCAGTGAATTGTCAGATTGTTTAGAAACGGTTAGATTAGGAACCGTGGACAAACGACTTTGGTTTTGGACCCAGCTTCGGTGGCGTTGTTCCACCACCTGCTTGAACTTTGCTTTCCCAAATTTTCCGCTAATGGACCAAACGGCACCTAGAAGTTTCCACACATTGTACCCATATACTCCCCGTAGAGTGTTTGGGGCATAGCCCATTTTAGTTGCCATTTCCTCATAGGACAGTTCTTGCCAGGTGTAGCGAAGTATATCGGCTTCAACTTGGTTTAGGGAATGGCCTCGATGGGCTTGAACATCAGTATTGATATAGGATAGAACCGCTTCAAAATCTAACTCAGACTCCATAGATTTTCAGTAGACACACACAACCCTCGTATCTTCAGGAGTCTACCGTAAGTCATATGACTTTTTAAGATGTCTATATGACTTTTTAAGATCTATACATACTGACTTTAATATGACTTTATTAGCAAAAGTCAGGTAGCTAAGGGAAGTACTACATGACTAATTGCAACCATAGTCGTTAGTAAACCTGACTTATGTCGAATGGACTTCAAGACTTTTGGGGGTTTCAAATAGCCTTTGCCCTTGGCATGATGTAATCACAAAGCAAAAAGCTTTGAAGTAAACCTTGTCCATGTCCAGAACTGTAGTTTTTTCGTTGGGAAACCTCCAGGTTTCAACTTGGACATGGTTTACGTCAAAAAAATATCAAACAGGGAAATACTATTATGCCTCCTGAAATGTTCATCGGTTTAAGTTTAAGTGGTTTGCTCATTTTGATGTCTGGCAAATCACCGGCCCCTAAATCTGAAAAACCTGAGAAGAAAACAGTTGTGACTTTCATCCTCCCCGACTGTGACGATGGGGGAACGTTTATTGGCAAAACCCAATCAGCCACCTTTGAGAAGCGTTAAACCGTAGCCCAGTTGGAAGCGATATTAGCGATATTTAAGAGGACACAGGTATGTCTATCCGTTTATTTTGGCAGTCGCTCTTCCGCATTGACACTAGACCTGCTCATGACCAATTCTTGGTTTTTATAACAGCCCAGGGCAAGGTGATTGAGCCTATTGGTCCTGCGAACGTGACCGGACGCGTTCAACTCCAGGGGGTTTCCTGGTTGGCTCGCTGTGGGGATACTTTGCTGTATCCCTTGCCGGTCGGCACCCCGGTTAAAGTGATTGACAGAGTGGGTCTGACATTAATTATCAGACCGTTAGCAATGTCGGTGACTTGGGTGAATCAGTTGCCGTCCGTAGGTCTTATGGTGTCGTCTATCCATCAAAAAACGGCGGCGTAGTGGTTACTATTTCATGTCTGATTTCTCATGTCTGATTTCTAATTATCCAAGAGGTATTCATGCGTAAATCTCATCATCACCTGCGTTTATATTATCTCCTTGGCAAACTACTTCAAGGGTTTCTTATTCTGTTGTATAGCTTTCTCATTGTCTGTTTGTTACTGGTTATTGCTGTTAATATGGAAACAGCCGAAGTGTTTTTGTTTGCCATTGGTCCATGGATCTTGAAACTAGGGTTTACCTTTGGTTGCGGTGTAGCCATACTTTCATTATTTGAAGCCCTGTCATAGAACAATTTGATAACAGCGTTATTCCTCTGTTATTTCTTTATGCTCTAGCAATATGACCATCTTATTTGGAGCAGCCGTTAATGCATTCTACCTGAATACACGAAACAGTGAACATCAAGCAGATGGCTGTCAAAGGATTTGCAGTATTGTTTTCTGGATTCTTGTTAAGCTGTGCCATGGCAGAGGTTTGATCTTTCAAATTATGGGACGCTGCTTGGAGATATGGCTAAATCTTACTGATGGGAAGTGCGATCGCATCTCCATCTACACCAGAAACTCATCCTGCCCGACCAGCCGCCAAGGACCATGCCCCAGCGGCTCTAAAGCTCTATCTAAATCCCTATAGTGATTTCAGAAATGGGTTCGCAGCAATAGATAGACAGCTTGCAAGCGACTTCAACCGCTTCACGGGGAGTATGGCCCAGGTGTAGGGCCGCCTTTGCAAAGTCTTCCCCGGCACCGACGGCTTCAAATTCGGGGACTTCGTAAATATCGAGGCCACCATAGGTGCGAAATAGTTTTTTGTCGTAGGCGATCAGATAGTCATTTTCCGGACTGTGGCCCACATCGCGTTTGTGGATCCATTCCCGAAATTCCACAAAGTAGTCAATCACCGATAGCCGGTGACCGTCCACGGGGCGGTGGTTACGGCTGAATAGCTCCATCATAGTGCCTTCGTAGCCGGTGCCTGTACTACCGATGACCATTTCATTTTGTTGAAACAGCTTATTGTAAATAACTTCCTTATCGGTGGCCTTGAGGTAGCCTGCCACCAGAATGGAATCAGCAGCAAAGGTAATGGCGTCTTTCGTTTTACGAGCAGCAATGACGGTCATGGAGCAGCTAAATAGTACGAAAGCTACTTTAGCAGGAAAATATATCCCATGGTGCTGCTGATTTTCAGAATGATTTGATCTGACCGAATCCCCGTCCTAGGGCATGTCTAGGAGATGAAGGGTGGTCCTCATTTATTTTCAGGACTGACAGCAGTTGTTGTTGGTTGTTGAGGTCTGATGAATCCACCCAAGCAAATCTATTTAAGCCTACCCGCAATGCCTATAACCGTGGCTTAAGGGGATAAATCAATAGAACTGTCACAATAACTGTCACACGAATCTAAGGTTGGAGGAGCCTAGCCGATTACAATTCTGAAAGCGTAACCTTAGTGACCATTAGTGACCAGAATGACGCCTGAGTGCCTGGATCAGTTTTTTCCAAAGTCCCAGCAGCAGCAGTATGTGCAACGGCTGCTGGGACGGGTGGGTCTGACTCGCCGTCGGGCGGACTGTTTTGTGCGGCTGTGGGCTTATTTGCAGCTGAAGCAAACGGATATTGCTGAACCATTGGAGCAGCTAAAGCCGATCGATCTGTGGGTGGATTGTACCTGTCGTGAGGCGGCGGCACTGTTTTATGCGGAGTCGGAACGGGGGAGCGAACGGTCTGCGGGGATGATGTTGGATAAGCTGATGGCGCTGGGGCTGATTCAAAAGCAGTTTGATGGGAATACGATTGCGATCGCAATTCCCCAACCCCCAGAACTCCACCAGATCCAGGCCCAGCCGGTGGATGTCTTTGCTGACCAGTTTGACCCCCGCTGCGACGCCATCCCGGTAGCCAATCTGTTAGCCAGCCGTTACAACTGGATGAACAATAACACTACAGCAGTGCCCTACCGCATTAGCGAACTGCTGCGACAATGGGCCGAAGGGTACAGCCGGGGGATGCGCGTACTACGCCGGAGTGACAATTTAAACCCGGTGGGCTTTTGCTTGCTGTACCCCACCGCCCGTGATGCTGAGATTCACTTCTTTGGGCCGCCCACCAAGGGGTTACACCTCAGCAGCATGGCCACTGACGATCTCTTTACCCTAGCCCCATCGGGGGATGACACCTGTCGGTCTGTTTTTATCCGCAGCTGGAATGTTTTGCCTGAATATGAGGATCAGTCGCTGTTGTTGCTGCAAGATACCCAGACGACATTGCGGGCAATGCAGCAAGACTATCCGAATCTGTGCGATGTCCATACGTTGATTATCCATCGCCACTATGAACCCCTGGCTAAGGCGTTAGGGTTTCAGAAGACGGGGTTAGATAGTCAGGCGGCAGTGTATTGGATGTATTTGGCGTTGGATCGGTTTTTGGGGATTGATATGGAGGATTTGCCTCGGGCGGCATTAAATTTATCGTGAGACTGGTTAAAAAATAATCGTGGTTTTAAATCGTGTCCAAGTTGAAACCTGGAGGTTTCCCACGGAAAAAACTACAGTTCTGTTCGTTTTTTGATGGTCCCTAAGCACTATTTTTGGTAGTAGTCGGTGCCCTTGTTGACGAAGTCAAGGGTGAAGGCTTTGGTATAGTCGGTATCTGCTTTAAACACACCGGCGGCGGCCATGTCTGCGAAAAATGACTTCCAGCGTTCCTCGGTCATGGCTCCAATGCCTTGAGATTCAGCCTCCCCTGAGATGGCAATGCCATACTCCTGCATTTTCTCCAAGCTATAGGCCAACTGCTCGTCGGTCATTTCAGGATTATCTTGCTTAATCAGTTCATTTCCCAGGGTGGGATCTTCAAAATAGCTGTACCAGCCTTTAATGGACGCATCCACAAAACGCTGCACCAAGTCAGGGCTCCCATCAACAATCTCCTGACGGGTTTCGATTGTTGTCGCATAGGGATTATAGCCATTATCCGCTAGGAGAAAGACAACGGGTTCGAAGCCCCCTTCCTTGGCAATGGCTAAGGGTTCTGAGCTGAGATACCCCTGCTGGGCCGATGTTTTGTCGGCCAAGAATGGCCCTGGGTTGAAGTTATAGTTGCGCTTCATGTCGTCGGTGAAGCCATATTTTGCGGCTAAAAAGGGCCAGTAGGTAACATTGGCGGCCTTGGAGATAAAAATAGGTTTACCCTTGAGGTCCGCCAGGGTTTGAATGCCCCGGTCGGGATGGGCGGTGAGAATTTGCGGATCTTTTTGGAAAATGGCAGCGACGGTTACCTTGGGAATGTTTTCTTCCACTGCTTTGATGGCGTCGGAGGCATAGCCCATGAAAAAGTCTACTGCTTTGCCCATCAGTAGCTGGGTGCCATTCACCTGGGGACCGCCCATTTGGATGGTGACGTCTAGGCCATAGTCTTTGTAAATACCTGCCGCCACTGCTTGGTAGAAGCCTCCATGTTCGGCCTGGGCATACCAGTTGGTGCCGAAGGTGACGGTTTGGAGTGCTTCTGGTGCTGGTGTTTCAGCTGTTTCGGGAGCAGGGTCAGAGGGGGTGCCACAGGCGGCAATGAGGCCGGTGGTGGCGGCTAGGGAGCCGTATTGGAGGAGGTGGCGGCGGGTGAAGTGGGGCATGGGAGATGCTTTGGGAAAGGGAGTAGGGGAGCAGGGGAGAAAGGGGGAAGGGGTTGGATCTTTATGGGGTGAGGGATTGGATGACTTGATGGCCAAGTTTGACGGTGTTTAGGCGATCTATTTCGCGAATGCCGGTGGGGCTGGTGACGTTTACTTCGGTCAGGTATCCACCAATAATATCAATGCCGACGAAGATCAGGCCATCTCGCTTTAGGGTAGGGGCCAGCTGCCGACAGATGTCTAGCTCTCGGTCGGTGATGTCTACTTTGGCACTGCGGCCGCCGACGGCCATGTTGCCGCGAAATTCTTTGCCGGTGGGGATGCGGTTGACGGCTCCTAGGGGTTCGCCGTTGAGTAGAATGATCCGTTTATCGCCTGCTTTGGCAGCGGGTAGATAGGCTTGCACCATGACGGGTTCTTGGCCCTGGTGGGTGCTGATTTCAATCATGGAATTAAAGTTGGGGTCCTCGGTGGTGAGGAATAGAATCCCTTCGCCGCCTTTGCCGCCCAGGGGTTTGAGGACGGCTTTTCCACCGCTGCGTTCCACCATGTCACGGATGACGGCTTTATCTTGACTGACGATGGTGTCGGGGATGGCTTCGGTAAATTGTAGGGCATACATTTTTTCATTGGCGTTGCGGATGCCCTGGGGGGAGTTGATCACCTTGGTTTTGGCGGGGTCAACGTAGTCGAGGATGTAGGTGGCGTAGAGGTAGGGCACGGTGACGGGGGGGTCTTGGCGCATGAAGACGGCGGCCATGGTGTCGAGGGGCTGCCATTGGGGGGTGCCGAGGCTGTACCAGTCGGGGACGGCGTCCCAGCGGTTATCGCCGAGGGTGACGGGGGTGAGGGTGACGGGGGTGAGGTGGGCCATGGCTTTGCCAGCGACGACGCCCATGTGTTCCATTTGGGTGATGTAGACTTGGTGGCCCAGTTCCTGGGCGGCTTCCATGATGGCGACGCTGGTGTCGTGGCCGGGGTCTAGCTTGGTGATGGGGTCAATGATAAATGCAAATTTCACGGGTAGGCAGTTAAGTGGGTCCGTTTGATTTTGCCACGATTGCTAGGGTTTGGGATGGTTTAAGGGACATTGATGGATGGGTTGGTTATGCTGTGGAAAATGGTGATGGGGTTGGGGTAAATGGGTCTGGAACGGGCGCTAGGGCTGATTGAGGATGCGGCGGCGAGGAAGCTGAAAAAGTTGGACCTGTCGGGGTTGGGGCTGTCGGAGCTGCCGGAGGAGCTGTGGCAGTTGACCCAGCTGAAGGTGTTGGTTTTAGGCAAGTATGATTGGGCTAAGCGTAAATATGTGGGCAATCGGCTGACCCAAATTCCGCCTGAAATTGGGAATTTAAGCTCGCTAACGGCACTTTACTTGGCGGAAAATCAGTTAACCCAGCTGCCGGAGGAATTGACAACCCTGACAAATCTGCGTTTTTTAGAGTTGTCAGAAAATAAGTTAGGGCATTTACCCCAGCGCTTAGGAAAACTGTCCAAACTACGATCTTTAAAGTTAGGCAATAACCTACTCAGTGAGCTACCGCCCGAGATTGTCCAACTCACCGCTCTGACCAAGCTAGGTCTCAGGGGCAATAAACTGACCGAGCTACCGCCCGAGATTGTTCAGATCACCGCTCTGACCTTGCTAGACCTCAGTAGCAATCAACTGAGGGAGCTACCGCCCGAGATTGTCCAGCTCACCGCTCTGACCTCGCTATACCTCGATGACAATAAACTGACTGAGCTACCGCCCAAGGTTGTCCAGCTCACCGCTCTGACCTTGCTAGACCTCGATGACAATAAACTGACTGAGCTACCACCCGAGATTGTCCAGCTCACCGCTCTGACCGAGCTATACCTCAGTAGCAATCAACTGAGGGAGCTACCGCCCGAGATTTTCCAGCTCACCGCTCTGACCTCGCTAGACCTCAGTTTCAATCAACTGAGTGAGCTACCACCCGAGATTGTCCAGCTCACCGCTCTGACCGAGCTATACCTCAGTAGCAATCAACTGAGGAAGCTACCGCCCGAGATTGTCCAGCTCACCACTCTGACCAAGCTAGGTCTCAGTAGCAATCAACTGAGGGAGCTACCGCCCGAGATTGTCCAGCTCACCGCTCTGACCGAGCTATACCTCAGTAGGAATCAACTGAGGGAGCTACCGCCCGAGATTGTCCAGCTCACCGCTCTGACCAAGCTAGATCTCTGGAGCAATCAACTGACTGAGCTACCGCCCGAGATTGTCCAACTCACCGCTCTGACCAAGCTAGATCTCTGGAGCAATCAACTGACTGAGCTACCGCCCGAGATTGTCCAGCTCACCGCTCTGACCAAGCTAGATCTCTGGAGCAATCAACTGACTGAGCTACCGCCCGAGATTGTCCAGCTCACCGCTCTGACCAAGCTAGACCTCGGTTTCAATCAACTGAGGGAGCTACCGCCCGAGATTGGACAGCTCACCGCTCTGACCGAGCTTAACCTCAGTAGCAATCAACTGAGGGAGCTACCGCCCGAGATTGTCCAGCTCACCGCTCTGACCGAGCTTAACCTCAGTGACAATCAACTGACTGAGCTACCGCCCGAGATTGTCCAGCTCACCGCTCTGACCGAGCTTAACCTCAGTGACAATCAACTGACTGAGCTACCGCCCGAGATTGTCCAGCTGACCGCTCTGACCGAGCTTAACCTCAGTAGCAATCAACTGACTGAGCTACCGCTCGAGATTGTCCAGCTCACCGCTCTGACCGAGCTTAACCTCAGTAGCAATCAACTGACTGAGCTACCGCCCGAGATTGTCCAGCTCACCGCTCTGACCGAGCTTAACCTCAGTAGCAATCAACTGACTGAGCTACCGCCCGAGATTGTCCAGCTCACCGCTCTGACCTCGCTAGGTCTCAGTAGCAATCAACTGAGTGAGCTACCGCCCGAGATTGTCCAGCTCACCGCTCTGACCAAGCTATCCTTCAGTAGCAATCAACTGAGTGAGCTACCGCCCGAGATTGTCCAGCTCACCGCTCTGACCTCGCTAGACCTCAGTAGCAATCAACTGACTGAGCTACCGCCCGAGATTGGACAGCTGACCGCTCTGACCGAGCTTAACCTCAGTGGCAATAAACTGAGTGAGCTACCGCCCGAGATTGTCCAGCTCACCGCTCTGACCAAGCTATACCTCAGTAGCAATCAACTGAGTGAGCTACCGCCCGAGATTGTCCAGCTCACCGCTCTGACCGAGCTATCCCTCAGTAGCAATCAATTTTCATCTATTTCTAGTTTCATCAAACAATTAGTCAGCCTTAAAACCTTAGATTTCCGAGGCAATCCCTTGCCGATCCCCCCCGAAATCCTGGGTCCAAAAAACATGTACAAAGATCCAGCGGATGTGGCGAAGATTCTAGAATTTTACTTCTCTTTAAAAGAAGAAGACGGTAATACCCCCCTCTACGAAGCCAAACTCCTCATCGTCGGGGAAGGTGGCGCGGGCAAAACCTCCCTCGCTAAAAAAATCAAAAATGCTGACTACCCACTCCAAGACTCAGAACAATCCACCGAGGGCATTGACGTCATCCGCTGGGAGTTTCCCTACTCCAACGACATTACCTTCCGCACCAACATCTGGGACTTCGGCGGCCAAGAAATTTACCACACCACCCATCAGTTCTTCCTCACCGAACGCTCCCTCTACATCCTCGTCGCCGACACCCGCCAAGACAACACTGACTTTTACTATTGGCTCAAGGTGATCGAACTGCTCGGCACCAACAGCCCCGTTATCATCGTTAAAAATGAAAAACAAGAGCGTCAGTGCAATGTCAACGAACGCCAGCTGCGGGGAGAGTTTCTAAACCTAAAAGCAGTCCTAGCTACCAATCTAGAAACCAATCGCGGCCTAGACGAAATCGAAACCACCATTCAGCAACACATCTCTGCCCTCCCCCACGTGGGCCAGGATCTACCCAAAATCTGGGCCAGGGTCCGGGCCGCCCTCGAAAACTACGCCCAAAACCGCAACTACATCACCCAAGCAGAATACTTCGACATCTGCCGCCGCAACGGTTTCAAAGATAAACAATCCATGCTGTTTCTCAGCAGCTACCTCCACGACCTCGGCGTCTGTCTCCACTTCCAAACCGACAAAATCCTTAAACATACCGTCATCCTCAACCCAGAATGGGGCACCAGCGCCGTCTATAATGTCCTAGATACGGACCAGGTAAAGACGAACCTGGGCTGCTTCACCAATGCCGATCTAGAAGCCATTTGGCACAAAGGCGACTACGCTGACATGCGCGACGAGCTACTCCAGCTCATGCTCCAGTTCAAAGTGTGCTACGAAATTCCCGGCAAACAGGGCAACTACATTGCCCCCCATTTGCTAGCCACCGAACAGCCTGCCTATGACTGGGATATCACCAATAATCTCGTACTGCGCTACAAATACGACTTCATGCCCAAGGGCATGGTCACCCGCTTCATCGTCGAAATGCACCGCTTCATCGAAGACAATACCCTCGTTTGGAAAACCGGTGTGGTGCTCAACGATAGGGCCGCCCGCGCCGAAATCACCGAACATTACCCCACCAACGAAATTCGCATCCGCGTTGCCGGTGCTCAGCGCCGAAATTTACTCACCATCATTCGCCACGAATTCCAAAAAATCCACGACTCCTACGAACGCCTCAAATACCAAGACCTCATCCCCTGTAACTGTTCTGAATGCAAAGATACCGAACAACCCGAAGGCTATCCCTACGACACCCTACAAAAAGCCCTAGCCAAAGGTAAATATGAAATCGAATGCCGTAAAAGCTTCGAAGATGTCAACATCCGTCGTTTAATCGATGACGTTATTGACCCCACCGAATTCATGGAGCAATCTGACCTGGATGAGGGGAAATATGGCCGTTTTGAAAGAGATAAATCTAGACTAAAATCATCTAGACCCAAGCCAGAGCCAATCCAAAAATCTCCACCCACCCCCATGCGGAACAAAATCTTTATTAGCTACAGCCATCAAGATACAGAACTCTTTAATGAACTCAAAATCTGGCTCAAACCCCTAGAACGCTCTGGTAAGCTTAACGTCTGGGACGATACCAAAATCGAACCCGGTCAAGTGTGGCGTGAAGAAATAGAACAAGCCTTAGCCTCAGCAAAAGTCGCAGTACTCTTAGTCAGCCCTAACTTCATCGCCTCCGACTTTATTGATAACAATGAGTTACCCCCCCTGCTAAACGCAGCGGAAAAAGAAGGCCTCACCATTCTCTGGATACCCATCAGTTATAGCCCTTACAAAGACACAGAGTTTGAAAAATACCAAGCAACCCATTCTCCCCAAGAACCGTTAGACACCCTCGAAAAACCCATGCGAAACAAAGCCTGGGAAAAGATTTATCAAAAGATTCAGACTGCATTTAACCCCTCCTAAACACACTGCCCCCTAGTTCCGTCTCCTCACACCCAGGCTTTGCCTGACCCCCCAGAGGATCTGCCTCGGGCTAGTGGCAGATCCTCCGACGCAGCCTCAGTGACGACTATCTGAGCCTGCTTCAGTTTTTTCTTAATCACTGTTGTTTTATGCGATCGCAAGTGCCAGAACGCACCGACAAAAGTCCGAAGCAATTACTGAGCCGTAATTTCTTAGGACGAGGCTCAGACGGTGGCATGGAATGAAGGTAAAGGAGCAGATGGTCAATAAATCCTAAGCAGCACCAGCCGTATATAGGAGGGATGATTATACTGAAAGTTTCCGTAACTACTCAGGCTTAAAAAATTAGAGAGTTTTCCCAGGTTACAGAGATTATCAGCTAGCGTAATCCAAATATAGGAATTGGTAACCTCCTTGAGCAAGCCCAAGGGTCGCATCAAACTCAGTG
>NZ_JAYGIG010000173.1:0-10106 GCF_034932105.1 Leptothoe sp. PORK10 BA2
GGCAAGCGTTTACTCATTTTCGCATTCAGCATGAAACTGAACGCCTTTATCCACACCGAAACCTACTCGGTGCAGTCGATTGGCCCCTGTTTGCTTGAGTTAGAGCGCGAGACCGGTTACGCCCTTAATCTACTAGAGGGGCTGGCGACCGATATTTCGATCTCGAGTCAACAAATGACCTCCACGGTGATTGAGCAGGAACGCATTGCTAATCAGCAGGCGGCCTCAGTGAACGAAACTACAACTACGATGGATGAGCTTGAGGCCTCGTCTCGCCATGCGGCCGGACAGGCAGATGCGGCGGTGGATGCGGCAAAACAAGCTTTTATGGCCTCAGAAGAAGGGGCCAAAGCAGTCGGTGAAACCTTGGAGGAAATGTTTACATTAGAGGAAAAGGTGGATGCGATCGCAGAAAAAATCGTTAACCTCAGTGCCCAGGCCAGTCAAATTAGCAACGTCTCGCAGCTGGTAATCGACTTTGCCAACCAGACCAACATGCTGGCGCTCAACTCTTCCGTTGAAGCCATTCGTGCTGGAGAGCACGGTAAAGGCTTTGCCCTGGTAGCCAATGAGATTCGTAAGTTAGCTGACCAAAGTCAACAGTCAGCTGACAAAATCAATAACCTAGTCTCTAATATTCAAAAGTCTATCAATGAAACCGTAATGGTGACAGAAGAAGGGACAAAAACCGTAAAAACGGGGGTACAAATCGCCAAGCGAACAGAAGCTACCTTCACTGAAATTCAAGAGTCGGTGAACCAGGTGGTGATTAACAATCAACAAGTTTCACTTAACCTGAGGCAGCAGGTGGAC
Source organism: Leptothoe sp. PORK10 BA2 (assembly GCF_034932105.1). Classification (NCBI taxonomy): domain Bacteria; kingdom Bacillati; phylum Cyanobacteriota; class Cyanophyceae; order Nodosilineales; family Cymatolegaceae; genus Leptothoe; species Leptothoe sp. PORK10 BA2. The sequence continues at coordinate 814 of NZ_JAYGIG010000173.1, forward strand.
GCGATCCAGCAGGTTGTGGATGCCATGGAAGTAATCAACCGGGGCACACGGGAAACAGCCACTGGTTTGAACCAAACAAAAGAAGGAACAGAAAGACTGAATGAAGCAGCTCTTGGTCTCAAGCAAGCTGTGTAGCCTGAACGTAATCCTACCTTGATGGTTCAAACCTATGATGATTCAAGATGAAGAACTTCGTCTGCTCTACCAAGAGACCCACATAGCTCGGTTACAAAAAATACAGATGGGCTTGCTCCAACTGGAGCAAGCACCCGACAATCAGACAATCATTGAAGACATTCGCCAAGAACTCCATGGTCTCAAGGGCGACTCTCACTGTCTTGGGCTAGACGCTATTGCGACCGCCGCTCAAGAGCTTGAAGTCATCGTTAAAGCACTGCAGCAGCGACAGATTGAGTTAACGCTAGAAGTGAGCGATTGTCTATATCAGGGCACTTATACTATTGAACAGCTAGCTAGTACAACCTTTACTAGTGAACTGCGCGATCTTGATGACGAACAGACACTGATTGCTCTCAAAACAACCGTTGCATCTGTCATGGCTGGGGTGACGGATAAGTCTGGGGAGGTCGCTGTTCAATTGAGCCCTCTTTACATCGAGGATGATGAACTGAGGGAAATATATCGCACCACCAGTGTAGATCGACTGCAATCTATAAAAGCGGACCTAATCCAGCTGGCCCATGGAGTCGTAGATGCAGATATTATGGAGACTCTGCGGCGGGAAACCCATAGCCTGAAGGGGGATTCTAGGTCCGTTGGTCTATATGACGTTGGCACCCTGATCCAGCTGTTGGAAGATGTCATCAAAGATATCCAAAATCAATCAATATTATTTTCAGCTGAGGTTAACAGCTATCTACAAGATGGTCTACAAACGATCAGTCAGCTCATCTATTCTGCCACATCGGGTGAACCCAGCGGCATTGATATCGATCAGACAATCGTAACGTTTGTAGAAACGATAGCGGATTTAACGTCTTCCACAACAGTTGTTGTGGAAGATACCGTCGAAGCTGAGATAATGGCTGACGTCATGGATGTTCCTGACGTCACTATCCAGCTTGCTGCAGGGATCGTCGATATTCCCGACGATACTTTCGATATTCTCGAGGATACTTTCGATGCTCCTCAGATAGCAATTGCTCCCTTGGTTACGTCAGATGAACCGCCAGCGGGAATCATTTTCGATCCTGAGTTTCGTGAGATTTATCAGACAACCAGTGTAGAGCGTCTGCAGCGATTAGAAGCGGGTTTGTTGTATTTAGAAAAGCATCCTCATGATGAGGCTACCTTAACCACGCTGTTGCGAGAGACCCATAGTTTAAAGGGGGATGCAAGAAGTGCAGGGATAGAGCCAGTAGAAACGGTGGCCCACGCCATGGAGGATGTGCTCAGCTGCATTCAACTACAGACGCTAGCGTTGGACTCGACGGTAAGCGATCAGCTTTACGAGGGTCTGGATGCCCTTGGAGCCTTTGTCCAAGAAGCCGTTGCTGGCTTGCCGGCCAATGTAGATATCGAGCAGCTGCTCAAGGGATTGCAAGACAGCGTATCGTCTAGTTCGCCCAGTTCGATTACAGAGGATGCAGCTCCACCTGAAAGATCGACTGAGCGACTATCTGACGTTGAAAACCAGCGGGAGAATATTGCTCAAACTGTTCGCGTCCATACCCAAGATTTAGATGCGCTGACAACTCAAACCGAAGAGTTAGCCATTACCCGTATCCAAATTACTCAGGCGGCTTCTCAATCTGAACAGCTACTGTTGCTGTGGGAGGAATGGCAAACTAACAAAAATCAGGAGCAGGCGGCCTCAACGCAATCCTACGAAGAGCGGTTGGAACAATTAATTTTGGGTCTACGCTCTGCTGTGCAGAGTAACAGTTTAAGGCTGGAGATTATTTCCGAAGATCTCCGGGACCGCATCCGGCGGTTGCAGCTGTTGCCAATGTCCACCCTACTTCAGCCCCTGCGGCGAATGGTGCGCGACTTGGCCAAGGACCAATCAAAGGATATCAACCTGGTATTAGAAGGTGAGAATACAAAGGCTGACAAACGGCTTTTAGATGGCATTAAGGACTCGATGCTGCACCTGGTGCGCAATGCCATTGACCATGGGATTGAAACCCCAGCAGAGCGCGAAGCGGCGGGTAAGCCAACCGCCGCTTCCCTGTGGGTGAAAACCTATCAAACGGCCATTAGTCTCACCATTGAAATCGTAGATGATGGCCGGGGACTGGACACTGAAAAAATTAAGCAGACGGCCATTAAACGCAAACTCCATACCCGAGAAGAACTAGAGGCTATGCCGATGAGCCAAATTCATCAGCTCATTCTAGCGTCTGGCTTTTCCACCCGTAGCTTTATTACGGAAATCTCTGGCAGAGGGGTGGGCTTGGATGTTGTCCGTAGTCAGGTAGAAGACTTAAAAGGGGCGATCCAAATTGAATCTACCCAGGGTCAAGGCTGTACATTTCGGCTACAGCTGAGTACCGCATTGAGTACGGCCAATGTGATAATGGCCGAAACCCAGGGGATGACATTTGCTATCCCGATTGAGTTTCTAGATACAACACTGCTGATTTCGCCACAGCAGATTGTCACTGAAGCGGGACAGGACACTATTGCCCTAGGGGATAAAATGATTCCTGTTGCCAATCTGACGAGTACTCTAGAACTATCAAATTCGCCAATTTATGATTGGGTGGCCCAACCGAGTACATCCGGTGGTGGTGTTCGTCCTTGTGTTGTGCTGAAGGTGGGGAATGAACAGGCTGGATTTATGGTGGATCGACTACTGAATAATCAGGAAGTTGTTGTTAAACCCATGGGATCCTTACTAAAGCGGGTGCGCAATGTGTCTGCTACTACCATCTTGGGCACGGGGGACGTGTGTATGATCCTGAATCCTTCAGATTTACTCAAATCCTTACAGCAGCCGTCCCGATCTGAGCCATCACCCCCACAGCAAGCTGTCCCACGGCCTAAACCCGTCATTCTGTTGGTCGAAGATTCACCGCCGGTACGTATTCAGGAAAAACGACTATTTGAAGGGGCTGGCTACACTGTGATCACGGCTAACGACGGGTTAGAAGGGTACGACATGCTCCAAATGGGTGGGTTTGATGCCGTGGTATCTGATGTTGAAATGCCTCATTTGGACGGCTTTTCCCTAGTTTCGAAAATACGCCAACAACAGGAATATGATGATCTGCCGATCATTTTGGTGACAACTTTAGACTCCGAAGCCGATCGTCAGCGGGGTTCTGAGGTTGGGGCGAATGCCTACATTGTCAAGGGTCGATTTAACCAAGATGCACTTTTAGAAACCTTAGAAAGATTAATCTAAGATTTTTAGCACAAAATAACAATTATAAAATTTTCCCTCAGTGGCCCCAGCGTCGTCTGTACTAACGTGTTACTAACCCTTTATTTTTACTATTGGCCTAATGTCTATCCGTGTCCTGCTGGTTGAAGATTCACCCATTGCAATGATGGTCTTAAAACGGATTTTGAGTTCATCTCCTGAGATTGAAATTGTAGGAACGGCACGCACTGGACGCGAGGGCCTCGATCTGATTCCCAGGATTCAGCCCGATGTGATTTGTACTGACTACTTCATGCCTCAAATGAATGGTCTTGAATTCACATCCCACGTGATGGTTGATTATCCTCTACCCATACTGGTGGTGAGTGCCTCAGTGCAAGAGGATGATCCTAAGCGTATTTTCCAACTGCTGGAGGCTGGGGCCGTAGATATATTACCTAAACCCAAAGCAGGATTAGATCCCGACAACGTTGTGCTGACGCAGGCCCTAATTAATAAGGTGAAGATTTTATCTGGGGTAAAGGTTTTTAGGAAAAAGCGATCGCAACTGGGTCGGTCTCAACCGCTGGCCGATCGACGACCGCAGCCCCCCTTGCTATCCGCTACCCGCAGCAGCAATTTTAAAATTATCGCTGTGGGTGCATCAACGGGTGGCCCACTGGCCTTACAACAGTTGTTTATGGGATTACCTAAAGAATTTCCATGGCCGATTGTCTGTGTGCAGCATATTAGCGAGGGATTTCTGCAGGGTTTGCTGGACTGGCTCATGACCACCTGCGGGGTATCTATTGAGATTGCCCAAGCCGACAGAAAACCTCAGCCAGGTAAAATCTATTTTCCGCCAGAGCGACAGCATCTCACCATTAATGAATATGGCCGCTTTGTCTATTTACAAGCGCAGCCCGAGGATATCCACTGTCCCGCTGTGACCACATTGTTTTCATCCGTTGCCAAGTTTTATGGACGTAAGACAATTGGGATTTTGCTTTCGGGTATGGGGCGTGATGGGGCTGATGGGATGAAGTCTATTGTTGAGGCGGGCGGGTTAACGATTGCCCAGGATGAAGCAACTTCTGTAGTCTTTGGTATGCCAAGAGCGGCCATTGAGCTAGATGCTGCTCATCAGGTGTTGCCGATAGGTGCGATCGCACCTGCCATTCTAGAGCTAGTCAACCCCGTTGATCAGTAAAATACCTAACTTAGTTTGAAACTACGGTAAAACAAACGTGTCATCATTAAAACCGCTCAGTCCACGTATACAACAGACCTTGACTAAGCTCATTGCCGATCGCATTGGCATCACCCTCAGAAAAAATGATTACGCGAATTTTCAAGAGTTGGTTGTCAGGAGGATTGAAGCGACCCAATTAGATGCACCAGAGCAATACTATCTGCTACTCAGCACTAATACCCCTAAAAGTCATCAAGAATGGGAAATCCTAATTTCAGAAATTACGAATACTGAGAGTTTCTTCTTTCGAGATAAGGGACAGTTTAAGCTCCTAAAAAAATACATTTTTCCAAATATTATTAATCAAAAATCTCATCAAAAAAAAATTAATATCTGCAGTGCGGGTTGTTCAACGGGGGAGGAACCCTATTCGCTTGCTATCTTAATTAAAGATATGATACCAAATTTAAAGGACTGGGATATCAAAATTTGGGGGGTGGATGTCAATGCATCGGCTATTCAGGCCGCGAAAGAAGGCAGATATCGGGCCTGGTCTTTTCGGGGTGTAGACAAAAAGCTCCAACAACAATTTTTTCGAGAAGGTGAAAGTTGTTATCATATCCATGATGAAATCAAGGATATGGTTGATTTTCAAGTTGGAAATTTACTAGATGACTCATCTTCAGATCCATTTTCCACCATTCAAGATATCGATTTAATGTTATGCCGAAATGTGTTTATTTATTTTAATAGCTCGGCCATTGAAAAAGTCTTAACTAAAATGCATGGTGCCCTTGCCCCATTAGGGTATCTTCTCGTTGGTCACACAGAACTTTATAGCCAGAATTTAAATAGATTTAACATCAAAATGTTTGAAGAGTCCATTGCCTATCAGCGGCCTGAAAATGATTCAACTCAGCCAGCCTCTGAATTCTTGTCGATAAAAATGTCACCTGACTCATTGAAATCTGTCGAAACCAAGTTCGATCAAGAGGATCTGAGTGAGGTATTCAAAGGACATAATATCAAAATGCATAAAGTGGCCCTGGAACTACTACGACAACTCCCCGGTGATAGCAAAATTGCCAAATTAGGTAATCGTACCGCATCAGAATTAATTACACAGCTCGAAAATAATCTTGAAGAAACCGATTAAAGGAAACCTATGGAAACGTCCTATTGCCTTTTTGAAATCAACGACCATTTTGCCGCCATCAATACAGACTATCTTGAAGAAGTTCTGGCCCTTCCAGAACTCATCCTTGTGCCCAATGCCCCCTCTGGTATTGTTGGGGTAATCGATTTCCATGGAGAGGTGCTACCCGTGATTGATCTGCGCCTCAACCAAGAGGGGAAATCACAGCCGTATCGATTGTCTGATAGTCTCATCATTATCAAGCAAGCTGACTTAAGAATTGGTCTGTTTGCCAATACCATTCAGACAATTAAGGATCTATCGACCCAGGCGCTGATCACCAACTTCTCTGAATATCAGGAGTGGATGAATCCTGATGTCACTAACTTTTTTGATGGCATGATTTTAAACGAAGCCGCCATCTTTATATTGAGTGAGCCTCAATCTTGGTTTAATCCGGGTGAGTTAAAACAGGTAATATCGATCATCCGCTTTCTAGTCGATAACTATTATGAAACTCGTTTAGAACAGTCTGAAACGGAAGCAGCTGACCTGAATGTTACGACATCTTTCTCTCCTAATGCCACTAGCCAAGAGCATATTATTTTTCGGCAGCGGGCTGATAATTTGAGGCGACAACTCAATGATAGTGTATCTGCCCTAGACTTAAAAACGCTGATTGTATTATCTTTTAACGATCAGCTGATCGGGATTGAGGCAACCTGTGTTCGAGAATTTATTACCGTTAGACAAGCCACCCCTGTCCCCTGCTGCCCTAGACATATTATCGGTAGTACGAGTTTACGGGGTGAGATACTAACTGTTATTGATATTTCTGAGCCCTTAGGGTTGCCCTTAAAGGCTGTACCTAGAAACCCTAAGGCTGTTGTCATTGAACTGAATAATACAATTGCCGCTTTGGTGATAGAAGATGTCCGGGATGCGCTGTTTGAGATCAACTCAAACAATATTCAAATAGATTCTACGTTTCCAATGCGGCATAATTATATTCAAGGGACAGTTCCCTATGGTGATCAAATGATGCGTATTTTGGATTTACCTAAGCTGTTACAGAGTGATGAACTGGTTGTTAATGAAGTGCTCTAACAATACTCCGGACAGAATTAGGAGACTAGAATCCCGTGGTCACAAAGACTTGAATGGTTAGGATGTGAGTTAATCAAAGTCTCGTCTAAGTCTAAGTTGCGAACAAACCTGTCCAACAGATGCTAATTGAGTTTGCGACGTTTGTAGGAGGCCATGGAAAAGACAAAGGGTTCCTACGGGCCCGCTGTTGAGACTGCTCCCATTTGGCGATATTCAAAGAGGTTAGCGAGGCATTGAAATGGAAATCGAGTTTCTGTTCATCCCTGGATTGGCAGTCCGCTAATCCACTGAATCAGGAGTGTCACAATGAATACACAAAACAAGATCGTCAAGACTCGTAGACAAATCTCTAAGTGTCAGATAACCCCTTTCTGTCAGATGAAGTTTGATCTATTACAATTTTATCGAGTCTGTTCTACGGTTAATCCTATTTCTTGTCCATAAGATAGTTCAAGCGTGTGACCGTCTGGATCTCTTAAAAAAGCCCAATATCCGATCGGATATCCAGAATCTTTTGGTTCCTGAAGCAGCACACCTTCCTGTCTTGCCTTTTCACAGAGAGCATTCACAAATTCCCGGCTTTGACACCCGACTCCAAGATGTGCAAGGGGCGATAAAACGGAATTCACTGAGCTTGTTTGGATGAGAACAATAACGAAAGGACGAGTGCGATCAGAAAGCCATACAACCGCAACACCTGTGTCTGCATCAAGACGACGATGAATAACCTGCATTTGAGCATAGTCAGAGTAAAACTGAATACTTTGCTCAATGTCTGTAACGGGAAGTGCTACATGAGTTAGCCCAACATCAATCATCGCAATCCACCTCTTGCTCTGCTTATGAATGATAGTTTTTTCCAACCGCATATGCAACTTTTTTGAGCAGCCTAACGGTTGCGGTCAGCGGCTGCCAAAACCTCGAACTTATTACTAGCGGCTTCCTTCAGGCCGCTGCACCGCTATTATGGGGAGACGGTTATAGAAAAGGGGGGAGACGACTATGCATTGGGCGACAGGTTAGGCCGCTTCACGGATTTGCTGCTGAATAGGGATTTGAATAACAAAGTCTGTTCCCTCGCCAAGGATTGAGCAACAAGTTAACTTGCCACCATGTTGCTCAGTGACAATTTGATAACTAATTGACATGCCTATACCCGTTCCCTTACCGACCGATTTTGTCGTAAAAAATGGATCAAAGATTCGGCTACGAACTGACTCAGGCATCCCTATTCCATTATCTGAAATAAGAATTTTTATCCAGTTTGAATCAATCATCGAAGTCTGAATCACGATCTGACTGGGATTCTCTTTGACCTCTTCATCGGTGCGTTCTGCATTAACTTCTTCTATCGCATCGATCGCATTGCTCAGGATGTTCATAAATGCCTGATTCAGTTGCCCCGGATAGCATTCGACTAAGGGTAGATTGCCATAGTCACGAATCACTTGAATGGCTGGATGCTCTGGTTTATCTTTCAGGCGATGCCGCAAAATCAATAAAGTACTGTCGATGCCCTCATGAATATCAACGTCTTTGAAGTTGGCTTCATCCAGGCGGGAAAAATTGCGAAGTGATAAAACAATCTGACGAATCCGATCGGTGCCCATTTTCATGGAGTTCAACAGCTTAGGCAGATCGGTTTGGATAAACTCCATGTCAATTGCTTCTGTCTGAGCTTGAATTGCAGGCGTTGGGTCAGGGTAAGACTCCTGATAAAGCGTTACAAAACCGAGTAAATTGTGGGCATATTCTTGCATATAGGTTAAGTTGCCGTGAATAAAATTAACTGGATTGTTGATTTCATGTGCCACCCCTGCGACCATTTTCCCCAAAGCGGACATCTTTTCTGCCTGAACCAAATTCAACTGTGTATCCTTTAGGTCTCTGGTATAGGTCTCAACCCATTCCAATAACTGGTTCAGGGCATGGGCCAGAGTGCCCACCTCATCGCGAGAGGAAACAGGTGCCCTCAAGTTGGTATTGGCATCACGGGTTACCTGCTGCGCTACCTGAGTGAGGGCCTCCAGAGGATAGGCAATCGATCGACCCGTAACTATGGCCAGCAGGATGGCTGTCATTACAGAGGCGATCAGACTAGCCAAAATAATCTGCATTCTCAAAGTCTCAGCCTTTTGCAATTGATTTTCAGCTGCACGGGTTTCTTGATCGATCACAGTAGCAATACGATCAATTTGATCAGAAAATTGAACTAACTCGCTGAACTCCTTACTCTTAGCCAATGCCATAATACGTTGCCCCAGTTGGCCCTTCATCTGTAAAGATTGGCTTTCCTCTACTAGAACTCTCAACTCTTGAGAAAAGTTAGAAATTGTCTTCTGGTACTCCTCCAGTTGGGGAACAAAATCTGTAATTGCTTGTGTTTTTGAAGCTTTTAGTTGAGTAGACCTCTTGCAAAAATGATTATGTGCTAAATTGCTGTATTTTGCTGCCAGTCTTCGGCAAGGTTGAGTTCATAATTGTAGAGTGCCGCTATCAAATTGAATCGCAGCCCATAGCGTCGTCGTCGG
>NZ_JAYGIG010000174.1:0-9317 GCF_034932105.1 Leptothoe sp. PORK10 BA2
GAACATTCCTTGCTCTTTGGGTATTGGAATGTTCGTTGCTTTGAGCGATGGCAACGCACCCCGTAGGCAATCTCTTTTCCCAAGGGCTGCACCTGTCAACTTAAAGAAAAACTTCGCACTGTCCAGTACTTCATCAAACCCACCAATGTTAGGGTTCTCCAGCAGTACCTGCATTGCCCCCACCCCATTGGCAGGGCACCGCAACGGCTTTAAACCGTTGCCATATTCCCCCACCCCAATCAGCAATGCAACTTTCTTAGCCATGCACCCCAAAGATAGCTCTATCCATTTCTTTCAACCTTGGCCAGCCAATTCCCCAATGTTTATTCAACTATCCTGCAGTTTTTGAGCAGCTGCAACCAGTTTTTCCAGCGTCTCATCAAAGTTATCCGGACGGACATTCTTTGCCCCAATACTTGCCTTCTTTCCATCCACCTCCAGGGTGAACTCAATCGGCTTCCCCGGTAACCGTTCATAGGCATCCTGACAGACCTGCTTTAGTCCCTCAATCGTAATTTCTGCTGTCAAAATGCTCCAAAGCCAGTTGGCCCCCATCCCCCCGTCGGGCACATCCGGGTCCGCCACCCGCTTCACATCCGCCACCTCATCCAAGGCTCGCAGCTCCTGAAACACCGTCTGGGTCAGTGCCTCTTGCTGCTCCTCGGGCATGTCGCCATCAGGTTCACGCCAGTCAATCGTCAACGAAATTATGTCAGTCATTTGGGGATATCCATTGCCACCGCCGTATTCTAACCAAAGCACAGACATCCACCCAGATTTGTAGCATTGCCTTAATAGAGCAGGGATCGCCTCGCTATACTAGAGCCACCTCCAGTTGTGGCGATTACCCACCCTATCCGCCAGACCGTCTGAGACCTCAATGTCATACCTGACGACAGTGGCTGGAAGCGTTATAAAATCATCAACTGAGCGATTCAATCTGCTAACATCGGCAAGAGCCCTGGCTTAGTAACATTCCACCTCGCTTAAATCTATTCAATATCGGTTGGAGGACCCATGGGGACCTGGATTAAGGAAACTGATAAAGCCATCTATCTAATGGAAGGTGGCTACTACCGTCAGAAAATTGATAAATCCCCCCGTCAGGGCGATGTTGAAGGTGAAACTTTCTTCAGAACCACGCTGCTAAAAGAGTGGCTCACCAGCGACGATGCACCCGGTTTTTTCCTCGTATCCGTAGGCACAGGCACCAGCGAACCCAATCCCTTGCCCACCACTTCCCCCGCACCGTCGCCGACTCCGACAACCCCATCGCCGGTAACGACACCATCGCCGATAACGGCACCACCACCAGTAACGGAAACACCGCCAGTAACGACAACACCGCCAGTGACGGCACCCATTATCCCTACGCCCATATCACCGACAGAGCAAGCTATCAAAATCACCAAAATACCCAGTGAGGTGAAAATCTATCACCCCTATCAGCTGGCCGGTACCACCAGTGATGACTTAGCGGGTCAGACCGTCAGCCTCTACATTGATAATGGGCCAGAACCCGTTGCCACAGCGACCGTCAATGCCAATAATCAGTGGGCCTTTCAGTCTGTCTTTTTAGCCGTGCCCCAGCCCCAGGTGCGTCGACTCAAAGTTGTTGCCGGAAAAGCCACCGACATCGCTTCCATCACCCTCAACCCCTATATAGAGAAACATCCTGGGGCTCAGAAGCTGGCCCTTGGGGCGAGCGTTGGCTCCGGCGGCAGCAACCGCGCCAGCGATGTCAAACTGGTGCAAGATCGGTTAGTGGCCCTGGGGTACGACTTTGCCGCAGGCAATTCCATGAACAATCTGATTCAAGCCATTCAACTGTTTCAATCGGTTATCTCAGGCTCAACTACCCTCAAAGGCGATGGCCGTGTGGATGTGGGGGGCACAACCCATGGATTCCTGGAAGCAACCAATGCCCCTCAATGGATGCGGATGCCTGGCCAAGGCGTCGGTTTCTACAATGTTGAAGTGCTCGACCAACCCGGTGACACCCATGACTATGGCATTGACTGGATTAGCAACGTCATTCGAGCTGCCGGAATTCATTATGAGCTGGCCTATCGCAAAAATCGTTCGGACATTGCCCCCATCGCCGTTAATGATGTGAGTTTACCGAGGGGTGGCCGCACCCCAGATCATTCTGGTCACCAAAGTGGCAATGCTGGCGATGTGGTGCTGCCCCGAACAGGAGGCAAGTTTGGCGCAACACAATGGACTAACTCCAATTACGATCGTAATGCCACCGAGGCCATTCTGCGGGCTTTGCGGGCTCAGCCCTGGGTGGATAAAAACATCCTCTATTTCAACGATCCAGCATTGATTAGTAAGGGACTGTGTCGTCGCGCCAGTGGCCATGATGACCACATTCATTTTGAAATCAATGTCCCACCTAGGTTCTAAAATCTAGGTCCACCTAGGTTCTAAAACCTAGAAAACATTGAAAAGTAACCGACATCAACCTTCTCCTCAAGCTGCCACGGTTGCACGTGAGAAAACAGCCTGCAAATCTAAGTTTAACAGGGTACGTTTTATATCCTGCCAAGAGAGAAGAGCTATGGGGCTAATCCATCATTAAAATAGACAGTTTTGCGATCGCTGTGATGAGCGGAAAGCAATTCAGAGAACCCATCAGTTAGATAAACTCAGAACTTCTGGTAGGTAATCTGCTCCCTCCAACATAAGTTGACTCACAGCCCCATAAGCATCTGCCCAAGCTTGCTTCTCATCAGCCGTCCAGTCAGTACCTAAGACGGATTCAAACGTTTTTAACAGCGCGCCTCCAACCATTGGATAATGCTCTGGCAGCACACCATACTTGACATGACGAGTCCCTAGACCTTTCACGGCACTCTCTAACACCTCTGGTTGACGCAAAGCATCAACTACGAGTACCAACGAGGCAAAGAGCTTCTTGCCTTGCTCCTCCATATGAGTATTGGCAAACAACGGTTTGACCAGCGGATAGTCTGAGAATAAGTTCGCATAGAATTGAGCGGTAAACTCGTCTCCGCGCCCTTTGACTAATTCGAAACTTTGCTCTAATCGCTCAACATTTAACGGCATATCTTTAGCAACTGGGGTAATTGGTGAAATCAACTCATGACAGATTGATACAGCACCGCTAGCGTAAAAACTGCTAGCCAGGCTACTAGTGCATCGTCAAGACTGAATTTTGGGATAGACAGACGCTAACTTGTAGCGAGCATCGTCCATCTTCATCTGCCAATCGACACCTCTCTGAGTGCTGTTGACGTCACTCGCCCAAGCAGCTGTTTCAGTCCGTAGCATTTCGATATCACCGAAGCGTCTACCGTTGACACAATGCCTTGTCATTGCACTCAACTCATTCTCAACAATGTCGAGCCAACTACACAGCCTATCTCAACACTCTCGAAAATCCCAATTCTTAGCTTTGACGCTCCACTAGTCCTGCATTGTTAGGGCAGTGCCTGCCAGATGTTTTTTAAGTACTTTCAAAACTTGTTCTTCCGTGACGGGCTTGGCAAAAAAGCCAGAGGCCCTCGCCAACCTGGCTCGCATCCGATCAGTGAAGCCACCAGCATTAGTCACAATAATAATCGGAGTGTTTTTAAAGGTAGATGTGCGTCGAATTCGAGCACAGAGTTCATAGCCATTAGTGTATGGCATCATCAGGTCTAGAAAGATAAGTTTAGGGTTCAGCTCTAACAGAATAGGGATGGCTTTTAACGGCTCGGTAATATTGCTATAGCTATAACCCGCCTGACGAACAATTTCTGCCATGATCTGGCTATCCACGGGACTATCATCTATGTACACCACCGTGGATTTATCGGATACGGTTGTCTCGATCCCATCAGTTCTCTCAGACCCATGCTCAAGAAATTCCACCTCGGAGGGAACGGCCGTAGCGGTCAGGGAATCTGGACAAGGCGGTTGCTTCAGATCAGCTCGTTGTTCTGTTTGCTCTAATGTTTGATGTGGATTGAGCAGTGCGTTGACTTTATCCAAGACGTTTGTTGGCTCGATGGGTTTTAACTCATAATCGTTACAGCTAGATTCAGATATTTTGCTCCATTCCGCACGGGTTGTTAGGGGAGATATCAGCGCTATGACCGGAATTTTATGGGTAACCGTAGATGCTTTAAGAATTTTGATGGCTTGCCAACCATCAATCACCGGTAGATCTGTGGCGACCAAAATCAGGTCCGGTGATTCAGTGACCGCCATTATAATTCCTTCATCACCTCCGTCAGAGGCGATCACTACGTCATATCCATGGTGATTAAGATACTGTTGCAGGGATTTATAAGTTGGCTCGTCATACTCTACCAACAAAATTTTTTTAGCCATAAAAAAGAGTTTAATAAACTGAATGGTACAGAAACTAAAGTTCCGTAGGCTTTGCAAAGCCAACAACTAGACCGTGGTTTATAAATCTGTTTATAAATCCACTAATACATGGTTTTGCAACTCAATATACATAAATCTGTTTAATTATGTGCTAACAAGCATTTCCATAGGTATAACTTGACATGATAAATTCAAAAATTTTATATAAATGGGAGAATTCTTTGATAATTCTTCGAATATATTGGAAATAAACCTTAATATAGCCAAGATAGATAAATTACCACGGAATATATCCATTATTTCAACATTTTGGCTATTTTTGTTAATATGAAGTGCGTTATTGCAGCCCCTGGGAAGATAAAAAGATTTAGACAATCTTTTCAAATATTGCCTGATTTAAAAAAAATGATACTAGCTGCATCGCTCTGTTTATAAACCTTGTCCACGTCCAGAACTGTAGTTTTTCTGATGTAGATATTGCGCGCTGGCCTAGATCAAAGCTTGCCAAGCGACGTAGCCCAGGGTGGTACCCATGCAAATAAAGCTTGGAGTTAACCAGGTGGCGACAACTTCGGAGTAATGGTGAATTTGGTGACAGCCGTTGTACAACGTAAGAAATGTGTGGTGCATGGCCAGGCAGAAGAGTAGGAGCCAAAGCCACGGCACCGGCAGTGCCATAGGGCTAGCCAGGGTAAACATGCCCATGGGTAATAGGGTGGCACCGGCAATGTAGGTATCACTAGCCCAGGTGCCGTGGCGACGAAGCCACAGTCGGGAGAAGGCTAATAGGCCAATTAGGCTAAAAAAGGTGACACAGCCTGCTAGCCATAGGCGGCCTAAAATACCGCCAGGACTAGTAGCGTCGGTAAACTGTATGACGTAGACATAGCCGCCGAGGCTAAAACCTACCAACGCCACCAGGGCGAGAAAACTGCCCACTCGTAGGGCCTGCTGCTGACTCAGGTTGCCATACAGGGCCGGAAGTTCCATGGCCGGATTGCCCAACAGGCCAAAGAGTAAGTGGTTAAACTGGCCTAGGCGACCCCAGGGTTTGCGCCGGCCAGGGGCGGTGACGGCAGCAGGAGATCCGAGTTGGATGTGGCGCTGTTGGCGGAGGGCACGGATGCGATCGCAGCTGCGATGATACCCATCTAAATCTCCCTGGGCCTGGTAGTGCATAGACGCCACTTGAAAATCATGGGCGGCCTCATGCCAGTCCTGGACATCGGCATGGGCCACCCCCCGTTGAAAGTAGGCTTGGGGGTCATCCGGTTCGCGCTCAATGGCCTGGGTGAAGGCTGCGATCGCACTCTCGGTATACCCCAGCCGATAGCGGGCTAGCCCCAGGTAGTAGTAGGTTTGGGGCAGCCGTTGGGAAAATTGTAGGAGCCGCTGACAGTCCGTTAATACCCCCGCATCGTCCTCCAAGAGGTAGCGCACCTGAGCCCGCCGCAAATAGGCCTCCGCCAAATCCGGCTGTAGCTCAATGGCCCGATCAAAATCTGCCAAGGCCCCCTTGTACCGTCGCGCTAAAGTTTGTTGAATGCCGCGCAGGTAGAAATCATGGGCGGTTTGGGGGCGAGTTCCGTCATATTCACTGGTACCAGTGCAATCGTAGCGTTGCCGCTGCACCTGATCCGTTAGCACTTCGTAGGCTTCGTGCAAGGCCCGGAACTTTTCCAGAGCCATAGGATCGTTGGGGTTGAGATCTGGATGGTACCGCCGGGCTAGGCGTCGAAACGCCGCTTTAATCTCCGCTTGACTGGCGTCGGGGGATACCTGTAACCGCGCGTAGTAATCATCAGCAGTGGCCATAGACAACCAGACAAGGGAGAGGTGGTTGGGGAAACCGGAAATGCCTTTATTGTAGTCATTCCTGAAGGGATATTGGGCCGTTGGCTACTGGCCGTTAGCATGGGATAAAATTAGCCTGCCCTAGGAGATTCCTCTAGAATATGCAGCTGTCATTAGGGTAAATCAGCAGAATTTGCTGATCTGAATTTGATGATCTGCTCAGTTTAGATAATCTATAGCATGGAAGCTGTTACCCATCTGAACGATCTCAATCTTAGGGATTTAAGGCACACTGGACTGTAGGTATATCAATCCGATGAATAACGAATTTATTTCTATGGTCACCCCCCAGACAGCTGCCGGTTCTAACGCTAATCCGCCCATGGCCAATGGCTTGGATGCCCTGACCCACAGCCGGAACCAGGCGGCCCAGGTGCTCAGTCAGATTGCGATCGCCATGGACCATGCTGAAACCACCGAGCACTCTGGCCAGTTGGGGCTAACCCGCCACATTCGCACCCTCCAAAGCACGGCAGAGCAGTTGCAGCAAGGCACCTATCGGATTGTGGTGCTCGGGGAAATGAAACGGGGTAAGAGTACACTGATTAATGCCCTAGTGGGGGAGGCGTTGCTGCCCAGCGATGTGAATCCCTGTACGGCGCTGCTCAGCGTGTTGCGCCACGGGCCTGAGCGCCAGGTCACTCTGCACTATAACGATGGCAAGACAGCCAAAGCCATTGACTTCGATACTTTCCGGGCCGACTATACCATTTCTCCAGATGAAGCCCGTCAGCTGGAGGCCAGTGCTTTCCCCGACATTAGCCATGTGGTGATTGAATGTCCCGCTCCCCTGCTGGCATCGGGGCTAGAAATTGTGGACACCCCTGGCCTGAATGACACCGAGGCTCGTAACCAGCAGGTGCTCAGCTACCTGAACGAGGCTCAGGCGGTAGTATTTGTGCTGGATGCAATTCAGCCCATGACGCTGGATGAGCAGCGCTATTTGCGGAACTATGTGCAAAGCCGTGACCTGAACTGTTTTTATGTAATCAATGGCTGGGACCGCCTGCAGGTGGGTCTGGTTGATCCGGAGGATGGTGCTGCCTTGGCGGATGCGGAACAGCGCCAGCGCCAGGTGTTTAGCCAAAGTTTGCCAGAGGGAGCCACCTGGTTTGAGGTGTCCGCCCTGACTGCCCTACGTCAGCAGCTCAAGGGAGAATCCCTGGCCGGTAGTGGAATGGATCAGTTTTTGGAGGGGCTGGAGACCTTTTTGACCCAGCGGCGGGGCCAGGCGGAACTGCAGCGGGCAGCAAAACTGGCCCATCGGGCCTACAGTGCGGTGCAGGAAACGGTGGCGCGGCGCATTCCGTTACTGGATGAGGACCTGAGCGAGCTACAGCAGCGGGTGGCCTCTGTGGAAAGTGAGTTCGGCAAACTGGAGAAAATTCGGGATAATTATCGGCAGCTGATTCGGGAGAGATGCGATCGCACCGCCAAGGCCCTCGCTGATTCCTTCAAAACCTACATCCTCAACCTAGAAGAAACCTTTGAGGAAGACTTTGCTGCTTCCCAACCCGACCTCGATTTTCTCGACTTCTTAGACGAAGACGAGCGGGACCAATTTTACAGCGATTTTAAGCGGGCCTTTGAACGTTACATTAACGACCGCCTAGCCGCCTGGGAATTTACAGCCAAGCAAAAAATTGGTCAGTCCTTTGATGAACTGAACGAAAGCGCCACCGAATATCAGGTAGCCTATGCCGAAGTGGTGGAAGTGATCCATGAGAAAATCATGGGTCGCAAATTCTATGCCCCCAGCACCGATGCTCCGGACGAAGCCCGTCCCTGGATTGACAACATTCTCGACCTATTTGATGAGCTGCCCGACACTTTGAACGATGCGGTGCAGCCCTTTAACCATTTCTGGCAATCGGTCTTTCAGATGGCGGTGAGCTATATATGCATAGTGGTTGCGCTACAGATTTTGGGACTGTTGTTTAGTAGTTTGTTCTTAAATATTGTTGGTGTCATTGCCGCTGCCGGAGGGATTTTAGCTGCCCAGGCAGAGTTTGTGCGACAAGAGTTTATTAAGGCAACAAGGAAAGAGTTTGCGAAGCATTTGCCCCAGATTGCAGCGGACCAGTGGCAGCCGATTTATAAGGCAGTGCAAGAATGTTTTGGCACCTACGAAGAGCGGGCGATTGACAGAATTAGTGGGGATATTGCTTCGCGACGGTTGGAGTTGAGCAGCCTAGTGGAGAAGAAGCAACAGAATGAGATTAACCGGGAGCAAACGGTGGAGCGGTTAAAGGCATTAGAGCAGAATATCCAGCGGGAATTAGAAATTTTGCAAGGAATGGTATAACCCCATCAGATGGGCGGTTTAGATAAACCTTGTCTAACTCGAAACCTGTTGATAAATATGACTGATTTTTGTTTGGCGCAATTGGGAGATATCTATCTAGACCTGTGTACTAAAGTTAAGCCAGGGGATGTATTAGCGTTTGCCACCCGTGATCTGCCAGCCAATGTGGTGAAGTGGGCAACAAAATCTTCCTATGTACATGTGGCTATTGTGCTATCGGTGACAACAAATAATGAGCATCCCGATCCGGTATTGATTGCTGAGTCTCACATTAACATGAGCCTACCGAGTGAGGGGACTGGCAAAAAGCAACTGGGGGTACAGTTTCAGCGATTGTCTCAACGCATGGTTTCCTGTGATGGAGCTGTTTGGTTAGCAGCACTGAAGAAACCACTCAGTCAAGATGGTCTGGATAAAATGCGCAGTTGGCTGCATGATGTGGAGGTTAGGGCCGTACCCTACGATTTTCCTCAGGCAGTGAAAGTTGGGATAGAGGTTTTGAATGAGGTGGGTTTAGGGAATCGTCCTGATTATAAGGCGTTGTTTTGCTCTGAGTTGGTGACGCGTGCGTTGCAAATCGCAGGCTGTGTAGAAGAGTCGGTTAATCCGTCTGCTCAGACGCCTGGTGATGTGATGGAGTTTGATTGTTTGCAGTAACTACTCAGGCTTAAAAAATTAGAGAGTTTTCCCAGCTGGACAGTGCGAAGTTTCTGTTGAGTGATTAGGCGGCAGAAGCCATCTGTTGCTGGGGTTCCGGAGGCCTGATTCTGGCAGCGAGTAATTTAGGAAGAAGTAGAGTGGGTCTACGTTTGGCTAA
>NZ_JAYGIG010000175.1:0-8880 GCF_034932105.1 Leptothoe sp. PORK10 BA2
CCGAATCGACGCTTAAACTTTGAATTGCTAAGGGTTTGGGTGGCTTCGTAGTTCATCTGCCTAGGTGTAAAGCAATGAACCAAAACCTAAAAATCTACCATAGAAACTATTATGCAAGAGGTCTACTGATTTTGACAGGCGCTAAGGGTATCGGCAAAAGCCATCTTCTAAGATCGTTAGAATCAGAGCTCAACGGTCATTTTACTCAAATTATTCACCACCCTATTCACACAGTCCCAACATGGGAAACGTTTTACCAGCAGCTGTTTCCAGATACTACTAATCAACCTCCGGCTGCACTGTCTTTGTCAGAGGATCAACTCC
Organism: Leptothoe sp. PORK10 BA2; assembly: GCF_034932105.1. Taxonomy (NCBI): domain Bacteria; kingdom Bacillati; phylum Cyanobacteriota; class Cyanophyceae; order Nodosilineales; family Cymatolegaceae; genus Leptothoe; species Leptothoe sp. PORK10 BA2. Next base: position 325 of record NZ_JAYGIG010000175.1, read on the forward strand.
GTCAGCAGGTACTACAGGCCTTAACCCAGCAACCGTATTTGCTGGTGATCGATCAGGGTGATCGTTTTTTAGATGATCCAAAACACAATGATTTCATCCAAGCAATCACCACCACATCTAACCACCAAAGCTGTTTACTGTGGTCTGGAGCAGGCCTTCCCAAGGTCACAAAGGCCCACAACATTTTCATAGAAACATTGGCAGGCATGTCATTTAACCAGGCCAAAATATTTCTGACCGATAGCTACCCCCACCTGGCTACCTCATTAACGGAAAAAGAACATTATTGGCAACAGCTGAATCAACTGTGCGGAGGAAATCCCACGCTTTTACACCACAGTGTGGAGACGATCCAATCTTTTTATTCCAACCAAATTGAATGGCTCATTACTCACCCCCTAACGCTATCCCGTTCCCTGGCCAATTACTTTGATACTCTTTTTAATGATCTATCAGAACCGGAACAGGTTCTACTCTATTGGCTAGCCCTAAGGCCCCTATCCTGGCTCCAACTCAAAAATTGGCCATTGGTATTGCCTTTTGATGAACAAGAACTGATGTACGCTTGGGATAGTCTCCACCGACGGCATCTAATTGAGACTTCTCTCAATAATGATGGATTATGTCATATTACACCTCAATATCTTGGCCTCTACCTAATCAATCAGCTACAGGAAATTTTTGTGCGGGAACTGCTTGAGGAAAAATTGGACCTTTTCCATAGCTATCCCATCGTGATGCCAACAGCCCCATGGTCGCAACAAAAAACGCTCCTCGACTATTTCCTGCGGCCAGTCGCTGATGCACTTAGGAAAAAGCTGCCCCTAGGGGAGCTACAAGCCCGGTTTCATCGTTTGCTCGATCAGTTAAACACATACTCTGAACCATCTCGCAGTAGTGCCCCTGGTAACCTGTTTAACCTAGGAGCTGACTTGGGTCTATCCATGGCCGATATGGACTGGAGTAACCAAACCCTATGGCATGCTGATCTTAGGCTGTCCGGCCTGCAAGGAATAGACTTTAAAGGGTGTCAATTCAAAGCAGCGGCCATCGCCTCAGGGCTACAGGGACAATTAGCGATGGCACTACACCCCCAGGGCGAGAGTATCGCCATCGGTGATGGCCAGGGACTGCTGCAAATCTACCAATGGAAGGAGCAGCGGTTTGGGCTGCATTGGTGTTGTGATTTAGAGTCTCCTATTCAAGAAATCATCATCACCCAGGATGATCAGTTAATTGTGACCACGACCGGTCAGAGTATTCACCGGTGGAACTCTCTCCTCGATCCAGAAAGCTGTGCCACGGCACACCTTGAGACAGAGACCCTGGACAGTATTGCCATCAGAAATGATGGTGCTTTGATGGCCACTAGCTTTAGCAATGGAGATATCCAGCTGTGGGATTTAGAGTGGGGGGGAATCGAAAAAGAAGGAGACTCCCTATCTGCGACCAGTCCTATTGTTAGAGATTTAATCTTTAGTGCCGATGGCAAGTACTTAGCCGGTTACGGGACTGACAATCAGATCCTCGTTTGGCATCAGGTTTCCGGAAGCAATACCTACCAGACCAGTGAAATACCCATGCCATTAAACCCCTATGGTACTTTCCTAACACTTCAATGGACGGACACTCACCTTAACGTGATCGAAGCCATCCAAAATACCGATTCTCCAGACTATCTATCCAATGTAGAAGTTCGCACATTTACGGTCGATGCAGAAATGCTGATGGACGACTCTATCCAGGTCGATGTTCAGCGGCTACCCTACGGTCCTGATCAACCTTATCAGGCGGTCTTTAGTAATAATGGGGCTTATATCGCTTTGTGTAACATAGACCACAAGGTTCAAATTTGGCATGCCATGAATCCTATGCCTGAGCGAGCGATTCAGCTACCAAATTTACCCTATGCATTGAGTATCTGTAATGCTGGAAATATCCTTCTCTGCCTGGAAACTGCTGGACTCAGTCTCTGGAATCTTTCCGAGGGCAAATGTCTCCAGACCTGGAAGGTCGTCAGTGATCTAGATCAATATAGAGACTGTACATTTTATACCAATCAAGGTCTTTCAAAAGCCGAACTAATTGGTGTACAACGATTGGGTGCGATCCATTGCCAGGATTAGATTTGAACAATTTTGATTTTTTTGATGAATTTTTGATACAGTCTAAAAAACCACTTAAAAAGGCTAGATTTTAAGTATATTTTGCGTTATTAATTAAGTACCTTAGATGACCTTAAGAACGGATCAAAGCGGATCCCCTGTTCTATGTACTCCAGTAACGGTGAGTTTTTTGCGAATCGTCAAGCGACGAGAGCTGAGCGTGAAGTATATAGCTATATACGTTGTTTAGCCAGGTTAGAGGACTCTGTTCAGGCCATTGATGGTTTTTACAAACTCCTATGGCAGGGAGTAGTTACCCATCCAGAGTTTGATTCCAATGCGGTGCGCAATGCATTGATGTCTATTATAGACTCTTCAGATGCTGATGAAATTATGCCCTATGTGATTAACCGATGCTTTTATACCATTGGTAATCCTTGGCGCATGGACAACCACCGTCATCCGGCGTTACGCACGCTGGTTGAGAAAGCGAGTCAACTACCCGAGAGGCCCAAAAGTCGTCAGGTTAAACAGTTAGTTGGGGCAATGGAAGCCTACATCAGTAATGAGAACCTATATGTTCCTCTACAGCGTCAGATGCGTCTGTTATCTGATGAGGTAATCGAAAAAAACGTATCTTTTGGCGATTGTTTTAAGGACTATTTCTTTATCTACGAGTCCGCCGCGGCTACCCGTGATATTCCTGTCCAGCATCGCAAGACTATTCAATTACAGCGACAGAAGAAGGCTCAGGAGCTGCATCAACAACTAAATGTTTATTGGCAGGTCAGTCGACAGGGTACCCAAGATCAGATTTTCAACCCCACCCGCCTAGGGCATACCCAGTTAAATGATGCGATTTGCACATTTCACCCCCAGCGAAAAGGGGGGTATCGGCACCAGGCTCAAACGTTTGAAGCCGGTGTTTCGGCCTTTCGCACGACTGGGGACTTTGTGGACCCATTTTACGATTACATCATGGAGCCGCTGCTACAGGTGGATGAGCAGTATGGCCGTAACAACTTTAGTAAATTGGTTAAGAATGTGTTGATTGATGCGGGAGGCAAAGGTCAAACGCCCCTGACAGGGATTTCCATCAACCAAATGTGTACTCGTTTATTAAAGTTGCTGGTGAGCAATACTATTGAGCGTCCAGAGACGGCACATTTCAAAAAATTGGTCACAACGGCTGGAGCAAAGACAGTCACTGCTATCTTGTTAAAGATAGTTTTATTTAGACGGACAATTCGTTCATGGTTTGAAGACCGGTTTGGCATTTTATTCCATATGCAAGAATCTTGTGCTCTGGATAAGGTGGCTTGGTTGGTAGAGTCTTTTGAGTATATGAATGTGGCGCTGGCGCTAAACGCGCCATGGGTTAACTATACGCCTAGGCCAACCGCTTTCTGAGTTTGCACGCCATAGCAGTCATTCTCGGGAGAACAACTCAAAACGGGGCGTTTTCCCTAGAAATAACTCAGTATATTGGGTTGCTAGGTCGCGTTCCAACCTGACAGGCTGCTCTCCCCAGACAAAACCTTGAACAACGGCTGCCGACACTGAAGACTGCACGTAATACATCCCTCAATACATCGTTCCCGTTAAGAGCTAACAGAACTTAATGAACGTTTGATGATTTTAAAGATAAGCTTAGATTATTCAAGAAAATCAACACATAAATTGTGTTTATTAAACTTAACATTTACTAAATTCGTTTTAGGAGAAAACCAATGATTAAACCAGACGCCTACAACCTTGAAGTTAAATCAGGGACTCGCAACCATAAGGGCTACTTTGTTCAAGACATGGCCTACAGACTGGTGGGCATTGATAAGTCGGGTTGGGCCTTGATTTGCCAAGACAATACCACTTGCCACTACGTAGATCCTGACTGTTTACAAGCAACCTCAGCGATTTAAACAACTTAGCGAGAAAGTTGTTGCAATATACCTACGAATAGTAGATATATCTACTATTCGTAGGTATATCTACTATCTGAAAGATAGCCGTAGTATCTGACGCTAGTTGTCTACGGCAAAATTCCTTTTAAAATCTTTTACCTATCAATCCCATGAAACATTTTAGCGCCCTTATCCTTTCTGAGCAGCGGGTTCCAGTTTCAAGACTGGAGGAAGCACCAACCGTCGAGAGACAGACCTGTATTTGTTGTTCCAATGTCTTACTGCGCCACGTGACATCCGGAAAACTCTCCTGGCGCTGTAGTCACTGCGGCTTCAATCTGCCAGTTTAAGTCAGCGGGTGCCCCAATCTCCTACAACATGGCCAACCGCTCCCTGAGAAGCTTGGCCTGGGTCTCCGCTTCCATGAGCGAATCCCGAGCTTCCTGAACCACATGTTCAGGAGCCTTAGCCACAAACCCCTGATTATCCAAGCGACCACTAATGGACTTAATCTCCACTTCTATCTTGGCTAGGGATTCTTCAAGTTTCTGTTTGAGGGCATCCACATCCACCAAACCCGTTAGGGGAATCAGTACCTGCACTGTCCCAAATACACCGGCAAACATTTGTCGTGTATCCCGTATCCCGGCAAGTCTCCCACTTGCTTTAGCAGACTCAAACTCTTTGGCAGAAGAATCAGCCGCAGGACGGCTAAGGTTACCCACAACCTCGTCCCAAAAACCGATTGTATTATCCCAAAGCTGTCGACGATTATCTGCCTTAAGAATATAGCGACCGCCAAACCAGGCGGTGTAGCCCACACCAATCATCTGAAAGAATCGACCCATTAGGGGCAGGGTATTGAGGCCAGAAATAACCGCTGCGGCCAACCTCAGACCAAGCCCTGTGAGCAGCAGTAAGAAAACAACGGAAGCTGGCTTCTTTGCTGCGCTGTAGGCTTGCCCCATATAGCCCAGGGGGTGTTTCAGCAGGGTTTGAATCGCCTCTACACCATCTCCCCAATCAATCTCGGGGAGCGTGTCAGTTTCATTAGCTTTATCGTTAGATACCGATGCTACGGGAGTGGTTTCATCCAATGATTGCTCTGGAGTATGGGTAATGTCTAACTCCGTAGCTGTGTCGGTTAGGGTCGTCCCGGCAATGGTCAAGGTTTCCACCTTCGCCGTAGCTTTCAGATAGGTCTGGGTAGCTGTCAGGATGCGTACCTCGTTGGCATCATCGGTGTTCAAAATGGCCTCAATCTTGGCCGAGGGTTTCACTCCGGCGGCGGCCCGCAGATTCCGAATGGTGCGAATGGTGCCAATCAAGAGGTCAAAGTCTTTGTCGAGTTCTCCATCCACCAGTTCGGGCTTAACCGTGGGATAGGGTTGCACCGCCAAGTAGCTGTCCTCACTGGTTTGGGTGAGGGTATGCCAAACTTCCTCGGTAATGTGGGGAATAAAGGGATGCAACAGTTTAAGAATGCCGTCCAGGACAAAGGCTAGGGTTTGTTTTGCCACCAGCTTGGAGTCTTCATCCTGACCATAGAGACGAGGTTTGACCAGCTCAATATACCAGTCACAAAAGTCTCCCCAGGTAAACTCATACAGGGTCTTAGAAGCTTCACCCATGCCGTATTTGTCCAGCTCGGTGCGGGTTTTAGCAATAGTTTGGTTAAACTTGGAGAGAATCCAACGATCGGCTAACTCTAGTTTGGCCCTGTCCGGCTCACCCAAACTGTTCGGGGTGGCTCCCCCCAAGTTCATCATGACAAACCGGGAGGCGTTCCACAGTTTGTTGGTAAAGTTGCGCGAGGCTTCCACCGATGAGGATTCGTCGGTTTTGCGGTTGTAGTCCAGGCGAATGTCCTGACCGGCTCCGGCCACCTCACGGATCAGGGTATAGCGCAGGGCATCGGTGCCGTATTTATTGATCAAGATCAAGGGGTCAATGCCGTTGCCCTTGGACTTGGACATTTTCTGGTTTTTCTCATCCCGCACCAGCCCGTGGATATATACGGTTTCAAAGGGCATGGTGTCGGTGAAGTGACTGCCCATCATGGTCATGCGGGCGACCCAGAAAAAGATGATGTCAAACCCGGTGACCAGGGTGGTGGTGGGATAATAGGTTTGGAAATCCTTGGCATTTTCATCGGGCCAGCCCATGGTGGAAAAGGGCCACAGACCAGCGGAGAACCAGGTGTCCAATACATCCGGGTCCTGTTTTAGTTCCACCCCGTCGCCGAACTGTTCTACGGCTTTGGTTCGGGCTTCTGACTCTGACTCAGCCACAAAGAAGGGGGTGGAGTCGGTAATCTCGCCATTGGTTTGGCTGACAGCATACCAGGCAGGAATTTGGTGGCCCCACCACAGCTGGCGGGAAATGCACCAGTCCCGCAGGTTCACTAGCCAATCACGGTAGACTTTGGTCCAGCGTTCGGGGACAAACTTAGGGGATTGACGGTGATCTAGGTCTGCCAAGGCCTTGTCCGCCATCGGCCGAATTTTGACAAACCACTGAGTGGATAGGAGTGGCTCCACGGGCACCTTGCCGCGATCGCTGTAGGGCACACTGTGCCTATAGTCTTCGATCCGCACCAGGGCATCGACTTCCTCTAGGGCGGCGACCACCTGCTTACGGGCTTCAAACCGGTCTAGGCCTTCAAACCGACCCGCATTTTCATTCATCGAACCATCTTTGTTCATGATGGTGATCATGGGCAGATTGTGGCGCTCCCCCATGGCAAAGTCATTGGGGTCGTGGGCGGGGGTGACTTTGACGCAACCGGTCCCGAATTCTTTGTCCACATAGCTGTCGGCAATGATGGGAATCTCCCGACCCACTAAGGGCAGGGTGAGGGTTTTGCCCACCATATCTCGGTAGCGCTCGTCCTCTGGGTTTACCGCCACTGCCGTATCCCCCAGCATGGTTTCTGGGCGGGTGGTGGCTACTTCTAAATGGCCGGAGCCATCGGTGAGGGGATAGCGGAAATGCCATAGGCTACCGTCTACCTCCTTGTTTTCCACTTCCACATCGGACACGGCGGACTGGCTGGCGGGGCACCAGTTCACCATGTAGTTGCCGCGATAGATTAGTTTTTCTTCGTAGAGTTTGGTAAAGGCTTTGAGGACGGCTTTGGACAGACCTTCATCCATGGTGAACCGTTCACGGGTCCAGTCTACGGACACTCCTAGCTTGCGCAGCTGATTGACGATGGTGCCGCCAGACTCTTCTTTCCATTCCCAAGCCCGCTCTAAAAATTTGTCACGACCTACATCTTCGCGGCTTTTGCCCTGGGCCTTCAGCTCTCTTTCTAGGATGGTTTGGACGGCGATACTGGCGTGGTCGGTGCCCGGCAACCACAGGGTATTGCGACCATTCATCCGCTGGTAGCGGACCAGGGTATCGATCAGGGCATTTTCAAAGGCATGGCCCATGTGGAGGCTGCCGGTGACGTTGGGCGGTGGAATCACCACACAAAACGGGTCCCCTGGATGGTCCGGATCGGCCTTAAACACAGCATTATCTTCCCAAGCGGCTTGCCACTTAGATTCGGTTTGGGAAGGATCGTACTGGCTCGATAGAGTGGGGACAGTGGCGGTCATTGCCTTAGGGGTTCCTTGGGCGCGGATTACTATGGGTGTTGCTGTTCCCCTGCATGGGGGTGGGGGTCAAATCCTGGGCGATTAACCAGGGATTTGACAGGGATAAGTCTTCGGTCAGCAACAGCATACTGACTAGCTTAACGACTAACTTAATAATGTTAGGCCATAACTGGAAAGTCTTGGAGAGCTAGTACTGTATCAGAATTGAATTCAGGCAAGTAGTGGGCAAGCGGGCCGTGGAAGATTTAGTAGAGACACCGATACCTAATGGGCAGCGGGTCGTGAAAAAATCAGCAGGGACACCGATACTGATTACCAGCTTTCGGCCTTGGAAAGCTCATCAGGGAATGAATACGAGCGATGTGCTGGTGCAACAGGTCAGGGATAGTCTGCCGAGCAATACCATGGCCTTACGGTGGCTGCCTGTGAATTTTGACCTGGCTCCGATCCGGGTGATTAGTCACATGGTGCAGTATCGACCCAAGGTGGTGATTTGCTGTGGCATGGCTGAGACGCGTAAAACGCTGACCGTCGAGCAGTGGGGCACCCATGGTCAGCATCAGCTGTCAACCCCAGTCGATCTGCAGGTATTGATTAGGCAAACGGTCCACACCCGCATTAGCTACGATGCGGGTGATTTTGTGTGCAACCGTCTCTACTATCGGGTGTTGCAACATCTGGCAGGGCAGGCAGAGCAGCAGACGGCGGTTTTATTTGTGCATGTGCCATTGATCACGACGGCTAACCAAGCGGTGCTTGAGTTTGACTTTCTGAAAATTGTTGAGTACCTGAATGGAATCGGGTGATTGTCTTGTATGACTGGAGTTTAGACAAAAAATGTTGAGAGAGCGATCAGCCCTTGAGCCAGATCGCTCCATAGACGAAGCTGAGGAAACACAACTAACCTCAATCGTCTATGAACAGTGTTACCAACCTCAAAGCATT
>NZ_JAYGIG010000176.1:0-8755 GCF_034932105.1 Leptothoe sp. PORK10 BA2
CACTGAGTTTGATGCGACCCTTGGGCTTGCTCAAGGAGGTTACCAATTCCTATATTTGGATTACGCTAGCTGATAATCTCTGTAACCTGGGAAAACTCTCTAATTTTTTAAGCCTGAGTAGTTACCTGGGTGGTGACGACCTGCTTAGGGGCGGTACTGGTGATGATCGCCTATTTGGTAATTCAGGACACGATTCCCTCTATGGAGACGTTGGAGCAGACATCCTAGTGGGTGGTCACGGAGACGATTTGCTCCGAGGCGGTGTTGGTTCCGATCTTTTAATCGGTGGACATGGTAGCGATATCTTCGTCCTGGCACAAGGAGAAGGTGAGGATACTATCCACGATTTCCAAGTTGGCGTTGACGTTATCGGTATCGCCGGAGGGATCAACTTCAGCGATCTGAGCTTTGTGGGTAATACCATTCTCTTTGGCCAAGAAACTTTGGCAACCCTAACCGGCGTTAACACCACCACACTGGATGCAGGAGCTTTCGTACAGGTCTAAGTTCCATGGGCCTCAGCGGTGTATTTTTCTTTACGCCGCTGAGGTAAATGGCGAAGTTATTCTCTCGACGATAGCGGATTTCATATAGAATATCAGCAAACGCCGACCTTACCCACCATGGCTCGTCTTTCCACTGATTCATCGGATATCGAGCTGATTCACAGCCTGAGATCTGGATCTAAACAAGCCCTTGGCGTCCTTTACGATCGCTATGGCAGTTTGGTATATACGGTTGCCCTCAAAATCCTCAAACAGCCCTCCGATGCAGAAGACTTGACTCAGGATATATTTCTTAATTTTTGGAAGCAAGAGAAGTTCGATGCCAACCGGGCCACCCTAAGCGTCTATCTTTGCATGATGGCGCGATCGCGTGCCCTAAACCGACTAGCTAGCTATGGCGCTTATCAACGCTCTTTGCAACGGCTACAATGGTCATCCCCAGAAGCCAGATCGACCGCAACACCGCTAGAAAAAGTGTCGCTGGTAGAACAGCAAGAAGTCGTGCAACGCGCCCTTGCCCAGATTTCAGACCAGCAGCGTCAAATCTTAGAAATGAACTTTTATCAGGGGTTGAGTCATTCACAAATTGCCCAACAGTTAGACATTCCCCTGGGTACAGTTAAAACAAAAGCTCGAAAAGGCTTAATGGAACTAAGACAGCAACTAGGGGATGCGGTTCATGAGGGATAAACCAATGTCAAAGCCGATTTCAGATGACGAAAAAATGCTAGTCCCAGGGTATGTATTGGGAGATCTGACTGCTGAAGAAATTGAGCAATTGGAGCAGTTGGTGGCAGATAATCCTGATTTGCTGAAAGAAATTCATGCGTTGCAAGCCAGCTTTGCATTGCTCCCACAGGGGCTGCCTGTGGTTGAACCTCCTCCTGCTCTGCGGGAGGCAATCGTGTCCGCTCCAGAACTGCAACAGCTTCTCCAGCCGAGACGATCGACGAGACGACTGCTCAAAGTGTTGGCTGGGCTACTCACCCTTGCAACCGTATCCCTCATCCTCGACAATTTTCGATTACGTCAACAACTCCAAGTTGCCCAAAATGATCAAATCGATCGGGTAGCCTCCATCCTGCAACAGCCCAACAGTCGCCTTATTTCCCTCAACGGCAAAGCCTCCGAGGCTTCTGGTACTCTCCTGTTTACGCCCGGTCGCTGGCAAGAGGTGATTATTTCCCTCGGGAACCTGCCACCCGTGCCTCCGGAGCAGATCTATCGCATGTGGTTATCCTTGGAAAATGGTGAAGTCCTCTATTGCGGTGAATTCAATACCAATTCGGAGGGGTCTGTGTTTGTGCGGTTCACGCCACCTGAAACCCCGCCCAAAGGGGTCAAAGCCACTGGGCTATTTGTGACGATCGACGCTCGTGAGGCCCCACTCACACCTTCGGGAGAGCGAATAATGGAGGGCACCATTTAGCTGGAGTGCTCAGCAATGGCTGCCCACTTTCCTAATCGACTCTGCTTGGTGTCCCGGTTGTTGTAACTACTACTTGTAGAAACAACCATATTTTCGACCAGAAAAATTACAGTTTTGGGCGTGGATAAGCTTTGGGTGTGAGAATCGTTAGGGCTTCACGCTTGAATGATGAAACTCGATGCGGAGAGTAATGAGGTTGCGGTGCTGACACTTTCACCCAAGAGTGTGGCAAACTGCGCGCCACTGCCAAAACCCGCTGCTGCACCGTTTTGGTTGTAAAACAAACCACCACTGCCTGTGTTGTAGACAATTCGAGCTGAACTGGCCGCTGCTGCCTCATTTGAGCTGACAATCGCGAAATCCGAGGCTGTACTAAATCCATTGCCAGCCTGACTTGCGATCCCTGTAAAGGTTGTTTTATCCAAGATAATTCTATCGGATAGGGTCGAAAAATCAACAACCGTATCAATTCCTATAGCGGCTGAAGTAAAGGCTGCATTTGTGTTGTAAATAAAGCGATCGCTCCCTGTGCCCCCTAGCAACAGGTCAAAACCACTGCCCCCATTCAACCGATCATTGCCGTTTCCGCCAATCAATGTATCATTTCCGGCCAAGCCAGAGATCTCATCATTGCCACCTAAACCATTGAGCAGATCATCAATGGCAGAGCCGTTCAAGGTATCGTTATTGGCTGTTCCTAAGCCAGCTTTTGTTGCGGATAACCGGGCGATATCACTATTTGACGAGGCGCTATTACTATTGTCTGTCAAAGTAAACAAGTTAGCTGTTGTATAAGGGTTATAGGGTAACCCGGAAGCGGCACTATTAAAGGCACTGTAATCCTTCAAAGCGCCCTGAAGTACCACCGCACCATTTGCCGATAAATAGTAGCGATCGCCCAAGACGAAGACCGTATAATCTGTCCAGGTTTGAGTTGAGAGAAAAGCCCGCTCTGTAGGGCTATGGGTCAAGAGCGTCGAGCCGCTTCCACCCTGTTGTGCCCAGATCTCATTAGTCCAAAAGCCCAGTTCAATGCCTTTGCGATCGCTACTGATAGCCGTAAGCGATAACCCGGCGCGATCGGCAATGCCATCTCCGTTGCGATCGCTTCCATTATGATTTTCACTATTCAGCCGCAGCCGTAGACTTAACTGGTAGCCTGTTGACCGATTCAATTCCGGAAATGCCCCATTTACTAAAGTCGGAGCCGAGGGCTTATGGTTGCTATATCCACCCCCACCCGGTTGCCCCAGCAGTGAAGTATTGAGGTTCGTAAACCCAGGCTGCTGAGTTTGTTGGACACCACCGACTGCCGAATAAGCTAACCAGTTTTGCTGAGCGGGTGTACTGTTTAGCGCCCCATTATAGAGAAGTGTTTGGCTCACAGGTGCTGTCTCCTTCAGAGAATAATAGGGAATTGGTTAGAGTTAACGTGTTTTTAACTTGGCTAAAATACAGAGAATTGGCGTGCACCCTTTACTTTCTCAACAGGCCGAGTTGCGGCATACGGCATACGAATGCGTCCACACTCCGCTATGTAGCATTTCCTGATTATAGAATGTGAGTTTGTTTACCCATTAATCCGCCTTGTCAGATCATGCAATCTTTACAAAATAGAGAATTCAAGGTAACCGATGAACCTGTAACCGATGAACGAGCGACAAAACGAGGCTCTGTTGGAGAAGCTTCTAAATCACGTCCAAGTTGAAACCTTGAGTTTTCTGCGACTGCTCTAAAAGTACTGGTAAGAGAGATTTGAAGGAACGATTTTACGTTGTTGCGGCGGTTGATCGTTGGGGGCCGCTTTAGTACGAGACGGGGTGAACGCTTGACGATACTTAGCAACGGTGTGGGGCTTGAGCAGATCCTCGAGCAGGGCTCACCCCAGAGACAGATTGCCCTCTAAGTCAATGCCAATACCGTATCCGAAAAGGTGACTAATCATTAGGCGACTTAGATAAGTAGCGCTATCGTAAAGCAACTAATAGATACATAACCCTTAATGTACTTTTAAGGGCCTGCTCAGCTTTTTGGTTTAAGTTTGACAGGACATTGAGATTTTCCTATGGAAACTCACAGAGCGCACACAGAAGTGACTCCCTTGCCTTTATGTGTCGCTATGGTTAGTTCTTCATCTGATTAAATCGATGTTCGGAAGAATGGTGTTTTCTCTGGAAGGCAGGTTGAAAGTATGAATCCTATGGCGATTTCTCTGGTGGAATGGTTTTTAAAACTGGTGCGAGTGTATTGGATTGCGGGGTTAATTTTTGCCATATTTTTCTCCCTGTTTGGTGTACAGCGCACTGATCCAGCGGCTAGGGGACTGGCTCCCTTGTTTCGCTTAATCATTATTCCGGGGGTGAGTTTATTTTGGCCATTGTTCGCTGTGCGCTTAGTCCAAGGGCGACAACACCCAACCGAAAAAAATGCCCATCGTCTGGCGGCTAAGTTTGCTCCCTAGGGCAGCGCTTGACTTTGAGCTTCCCGCTAATTGTAATCCTGATTTAGGAGATTGTTGTGCTGATTTCTCGCCGTAAGGCTCATTTGTGGTCATCCATAGTGCTCGCTATTGTGTTGCCGCTTTTGTTTATTGTTGGTGTTCTCTTCAGGCCCGTTTATGGGCCAGTCTCTGAGCCAGCTGAAGCCTTGTTTCAACAAGCTGAATTGCCTGCTACTCAAGAGAATCTGATTGCCGCTTTCTTGCAGCAGGAATGAAGGCGGTCGTAATTGCTCAAAATCCACCTACTTCTGTAATGATATGAGTGTTGCTTACAAGTCGATTCAGTGGAACCGTCAAAAGCTTGTCTACGATGCGATTTTGCTGACAACGGTTGGTCTTTATCTGGCTATTTTTATGACCGTTGCTAGCAAAATGGGGCCAGGGCTAGACTTCAAGGGGATTAGCATTCGAGCCTATGGCTCGGCGGCGTTTATTTTGTTGAATGTGATTTTGTCGATTGGGCCTTTGACTCGCTTAGACAAACGGTTTATGCCTTTGTTGTTCAATCGCCGCCATATGGGCGTAACCATGTTTTTTTTGGCATTGATCCATGCCATTGGCTTAAAGTTGCCCGCTTTGCCCTATAAGGTAGATGGGGTATTGACCTGGTATCACGACTTTGGCAACTTGAAGCCTTGGGTGAGTTTGTTTGTGGGCAATACCGAATATGGCGATTTGAGTCGCTTTCCCTTTGAAACCCTAGGCGCGGCTGCGTTAGTTATTTTTCTGGTGATGGCAGCCACTAGCCACGACTTCTGGCTGGTGAATTTGACTGCCCCGATTTGGAAAGCCCTGCACATGGGGGTTTATTTGGCCTATGGCCTGGTGGTAGTCCATGTGATTTTGGGGCCGTTAGAAACAAATCAACATCCCCTGTTGACCGTGGCGGTTGGGGTTAGTTTGGTGTGGATTGTGGGGCTGCATCTGTTGACGGCCCTGCGGGAAGCTCGGTTAGACAATGCGCCGTTGGGGGTTCCTGACCAAGCTGGATTTATCGATGTCGGCAGTGTTAGTGAGATTCCCGCCGATCGGGCCAAGATTGTCACCTTAGCAGGAGAACGGGTGGCAATTTTTAAATACGATGGCAAACTCTCGGCGGTCTCGAATGTGTGTCAGCACCAAAATGGCCCCCTTGGCGAAGGTAAAGTGGTCGATGGTTGTATTACTTGCCCCTGGCATGGCTATCAGTACCATCCTGCCAATGGTGCCTCGCCCCCTCCTTTTACCGAGAAAGTGCCAACCTTTGCGCTCAAGGTGGTAGGCGATCGCATCTGGGTGAACTCAACGCCTAATCCACCTGGTACCTACGTTGAACCAGCGGTGGTCGGTGCTTAATTTTGCGATCGATATTCTGAGCTCTACGCTGTTGAACCTTTAACCAAACGAGAGATTCCCATGACTGGACGTGATGATTTTTATATTGGGTATGCCCCGTTACCGCCCTCGATCAGGCGTTTTTTGCTGTGGTTTGTGCCGCTGTTAGTGTTGGCGGTTTTGGGGCTAGCCATGATTGCTCCGTCGTTGCACTTCGAGCAGGCAAATTCTGGCAAAATTGTAGGAGCCAAGGTTTTTGAAGGATTTTTGGTGGCAGAGCCTGCTCCTCATTTGCTGGTACCAGATGCTGCCAAGAACAACTTTACGGTCTATCCTCTGTCTGGAACGAATAAACGTTCGCCCCTACCTAAGATCATGGAGCAGGCGGGGCAGTGGGTCAAACTCAATGGTATTTTAATTAGCCGCAATCACTATGGGATGTTAGCCGCTCGATCGGCAGAACCGATTGCCGCTCCCGCTGGGGCTGTCTCCCTCCCCGATCAGTCGGTTTCTTTGGGTAAGTTTGCGATCGCAGGCGAAATTGTCGATGGCAAATGTTATCCCGGCATCATGAAACCCGGACGCACCAAAACCCATCGCGCTTGCGCCATTCGCTGCATCAGTGGCGGGGTGCCGCCGGTGTTTCGCGCCCAAAACCAAAGTGGTCAGGCGCTCTATTTTCTGCTCTCCGATACCCAAGGCAAAGCCGTCAACGATCGGATTTTATCCCTAGTGGCCGATCCGATTCAGATTACCGGCAACGTCATTCAATACGGTAACACCTTTATTCTCAAGGCTGACCCCGAGACCTATGAGCGTTTACCCGCCTAGGGAAAAGTCAGCACTCAATTTTAGGGGAATGCCCTGACCAATCGGGATATTGGGCGCATCAAAATCAAAGGCAATGTTACCAACGCGGTGTCACCAATAGTCCAGCAAGTGGCCCAGCCGCTAGATCAGACCTCGGTCCAGGCTCCTAACCTAGTCGCTCAGGCAACCTTGGTACGATAAGTGTGGAGTTTGAGTCAAATTTGCTCGCTAACCGGCTCTAGGTGCTTCTTAGGCCGGTTTTCTATCGCGGGCGATATGAAGAAAATTTCTGCTCCAAAGATCTGCGACGGCATCTCTGTCTCCACGATTTTTTGGCTCAAATCGCCACCACCAAAGCCAACACGCTGTAAACAATAGCTTGCCATTTTCATAAACTGCCTATTCAATAGAAGTAAGCCTTTTCATGGGATCGGTTACTTCCGACATGTTTAGCAATGAGAACAATTTCACATTTAGACATCGAAGAACAGATTACCGAGACGTTGAGCTACGACTTGACCAGTGGCTGGTCCAAGCCATTTCCAGCCTTGGATTCTGAAAACACTCTTGTTGTGGTGTTCGCTGCGCATGAATACTGCACCTCACTGGAGCCATTAGAAGAACTCAGCAATGCTTTTCCGCAATCGAAGATTATCGGTTGCAGTACACCGGTTGTGATCTGTGATGGAGCATTGCTCGAAGGAGCTATCTCCGTAGGTGTTATCCGTTTCAATCATACAAAAATTCGATATTCCTGTGCACCAGTCCAAGCATTTGAAGAGTCTCGAACAGCAGGCCAACACATTGGCAAACAGCTGGCCGATGCCGATCTAAAAGGAGTTCTTATTTTTTCCGATGGCGTAACTACGGAAGCAACAGATTTGGTGAAAGGCTTACAGGAAATGTTGCCGCCGAATGTAACCATTGCCGGCGGTCTGGCCAGCGGGCATACTCTTGACGATACATGGATGTTTTGTGACGGCAAACTCAAGCGATTCCACGCATGTGCAGTTGGTTTCGTTGGTAATACGGTGGAACTGACACGAGCAACCGGAGGAGGATGGCGATTGATTGGAGTGGAATGTAAAGCGACACGAACGTCCGGTAGGACATTATTCGAACTCGATGGTGAACCCGCCAAAGATGTTTACCAGCGGCAGGTTGGCAAAGACATCGGATTGGGTTTACGGGAGTCGTCTACTCGCTACCCCCTAACCGTTCGGTTGCCGGGTCTCGAAATGCAAATCGTTCGCGACGTCAATAGCGTGGATGAAGCATCTGGTGCGATTGAATTGGCTGGCGATATTCCAGAAGGTGTGATGGTTCAAGTAATGACCACGACGGAAGACGAAATTCTCGATGGTGTTGACGAAGCCATTGAGCGCATGCGTAGCAAAACGATCTTGCCGCAGAACAACGCCCTAGCAATTTGTGTGAGCTGTGCTGGCCGACGTACTGTGTTGCTTGGGAAGACGAGTGAAGAAGCGACTCTCGCTCATGATGGATTGGGGCACGGGATTCATCAAATCGGGATGTATGCTTTTGGAGAAATCTCAACCACATCATCGGGTCCCCCGCATGTTTACAATGAGACTATTACTATAGGTTTAATACGCGAGTATTAGGGATCGACTATGTCTATCAACCCCTTGCCCGACGAAAGTTCTAATGAGCTAAGCTGCATGCTTAAGCGACTCATGCGTCGGCAAGGCGTAGTGGTTAATGCAGTTCCTAGTCTTGAAGGCTGGAATAATTTTGTTTTAGCCGTAGATCAAACAATCAGAGAATTCAGGGCCAATCGCGAACTTCTTGAACAGTCGGTGAAGTCAACGTCGTTGAAACTTAAGCAGGCGTACGAAGATTTAAAGCATGAATCCAGCTTACGTCTTGCCCAAGCGAATTTACACCAGCGGGAACTAGAGAACTTAGTGAAGGAAAGAACCACTGAACTGCGTAACGCCCAGCTTCGCCTAGAAGAAATAAATAAGCGACTCAAGTACGATGCCACCCACGATGACTTAACTAATTTGGCCAATCGAAACCAGTTAATAAGGGAATTAAACAGGTGCTTGTAACTACTCAGGCTTAAAAAATTAGAGAGTTTTCCCAGGTTACAGAGATTATCAGCTAGCGTAATCCAAATATAGGAATTGGTAACCTCCTTGAGCAAGCCCAAGGGTCGCATCAAACTCAGTG